>JAITEW010000356.1 GCA_031281855.1 Treponema sp. | reverse complement strand
ACCCGTCCAAGACCATGCTGGCGGTTCCCATACGGGTCAAGGATGAGTGTCTTGGGGTTATTGAGCTTATCAACAAAAAAGAGGGCAAAAATTTCGATCAGGACGATCTGGAATGGCTGGAGATCTTCGCCACCCAGGCGGGGATCGCGATAGTCAACGCCAAGAGCATAGAAAAGGTCCACAGTGAAATCCGGCTCTTACAGGACCAGCTCAACGCGAATCAGGGCTACCACACCCTGATCGCCAAAAGCCCGGCGATTCTGGAAAAACTCGAAATCATTGACCGGGTAGCTAAAACCGATTCGTCAGTGCTGATCCTGGGGGAGAGCGGGGTAGGGAAGGAGATTTTTGCCGAACAGATCCACATCCGCAGTTCCAGGAACCAGAAGCCTTTTGTGCGGGTGAACTGCGCCGCATTGCCTGAAGGGCTCCTGGAAAGCGAACTTTTTGGCCATGTAAAGGGAGCCTTTACCAACGCCATCGCCAACCGCCAGGGGCGTTTTGAAGTTGCAGACGGCGGAACCATCTTCCTGGATGAAATAGGGGACCTGCCCCTGGCCCTGCAGGCTAAACTCCTCAGGGTGATCCAGGAAAAGACTTTTGAAAAAGTTGGCTCCAATACTTCCATAACCGTAGATGTGCGTATCCTTGCGGCTACCAACAGGGACATTGAAAAACAGGTGGAACGCGGGGAATTCCGGAGCGATCTTTACTACCGGCTCAACGTGCTTCCCCTTTATATTCCGCCTTTGCGGCAGAGGACCGAAGACATCCCGGCTCTGGCGGACTTTTTCCTCAGGAAATTTTCCGGCGAAACGAAGAAGCAGTTCGACGGGTTTACCGAAGACGCCATGGAAATTATGCTGTCCTACGGGTGGCCTGGAAACATCCGGGAACTGGAAAACTGCATCGAACGGGCCTGCGTGATCGGGAAAAACAAGCAAATCCGGGGGGAGGATCTTTTGCTTAAAAGTTCTTTGCCCCAAGCCATTCCGGAAACAGGGGACCGGGACCTGAAAAACGCTATTAACGCATTTAAAGCCCGGTTTATCCGGAAGGTTCTTGAAGAAAACAAATGGAATCAAACAGCATCAGCGAAAGCCCTGGATATTCAGAGAACCTACCTGTCCAGGCTGATAAAAGAACTGGCTATAACCAATCCCAAGGAGTAAGAAATGGCAGAGGCTTCACAGAAAACAAACATCAAATCCGATAAACCAAAGGTCAGCGATATACTGGGAGATTTTATCCAAAAAAACCGCACAGGAATCGTCGTCTGCCTTGTGCTGATACTTGCGGGCATTATCGGCGTTACCGCTGCGTTTACCATAAAGGCCAAACTGCAGGAAAAGGCGCTGACCGAAGTGGACGCATTTAACCGCCGCTACGAAGCGTTACGGATATACATTACCAGCGAAGAACCTGACGACGAGCCCAAAAAAGCGGAAGTCGGAACCCTCCTGGAGGATCTTGCCGCCTTTGAAGCCAGGACCTCGGGCTTTGCCGCCGCCAGAGCCTACGCCTTAAGCGCAGGGATCTATGGGGATCAAAAAAACTGGGCTGAAGCTGAAAAAGCCTGGACAAACGCAGCCAGGGCTGCTGCTAAGACCTATTTTGAACCTGTGTGCCTCTTTAACGCCGCTGCGGCGCTGGAAGAGCAGGGGAGTAACGGGGCCGCTATCGAACTCTATAACCAGGTCCTCGCATTTAGCGGCGGATTCCCCGCTGCGGCCAGGGCCCAGTTTGCCGTAGGAAGGCTTCAGGAAACCCAGGGCGCCAAAGACGCCGCTCTTGAGGCGTACCGGGCCCTCTTAAGCCGGTGGCCGGAGGACCCTGTATGGGCGAATCTTGCGCAAAGCCGTATTATCGTTTTACAGGGGCAATGAGAACCGCCGGTTTATTCGTTTTTTTAAGCGCTCTGTCTTTTTCGTTGTCAGTATGCGGTATTGAAGATTACCCGTTTATTTACCCAATACCGTCCGGGAATATCCAGAGAGAGCTGAACAGCCGCGTTACCGTTTCTATCCCGGGAGATAATTCAACTTCGAATTATTTTACCCATTTCACGGTTTTTTACCGTATTTATGTCAGCGACATCAACGAAGTAACGCCGGCAAAAAGCAACCTGAGCAACATCAATCAGGCGTTGTACAATGATTATACCCGCATCGAGCCTTATATCTCCAATGACTCTATAGGAAGCGCGTCTGTAGGCACGCTGTTTTCAGACCGGAAATTTTATTCAGTCGAGGTGAATAACGCCGATATTGACAGCCTGTTTTCGGTTTCAGTCCTGAACCGTACCGTCATTTTCGATTTTCCCCAAAACCCCGGGAGCATTCCGGCGCTCGTAATCGGCTCTTCACGGTATGAGCTGATACGTTCCAGGGGAAACGGGAATTTCAACCCCATACCGGCAGACCGGTATTTTGTTAATGACCCCGATCTTTACGCCAGCACTAATATCAATCCCAATGTCAACGCCGATGTGACGGACAAAACCGATTCCGCAGGTAACAGCCTCATTCCTCCTTCAGCGGTGCACCACACGTATGTGTGCATGTATATTGTCGCCGCCGGACTCGATTCCCAAACCTTTTCCCCCTTGTACAGCACCCCGGCATTTGTAGGAGTCCTCCGCCTTCCTGATCCGTCTTAATGTAATATCCTGATACTCATCATATTTTTTCGTAAAGAAGGAAAAGGAAGGGGGAAATTTGTAATCCGCTTTACTAGCGATAATGTATGTTCTGTCTACTAGTTGGTTCGGGGTTTCTCAAGCTTACATTTGTAAGGTTTTAGCCTGAAAAACCGCAAGACTTGTTCGATAACCAACCGGGTTATTGAACAAGTCCATTATTTTTCTTCATTATTTTCGGGATACAGCTTTCGCAGAATTTCAAAAAATGACGCCTGCTTTTCGGGATTTCCGGGATCTTTTGCCAGGACCGAAACGCGCCGTAGTGCGAAAATCCCGGTTCCTGACTCAACCGTTTTCTGACGGTAACACTTTTCTTCCCTGAACGGCACAGCTTCCTGTTTCCCGTTTCCCGAATCGTATACGGCTCCCCATAAAAGCGACGCCAGGGAATGTTTTTTCTTCCCTGATGGCACGTAAACGTTCATGGCGCTCTTTACGCATAGCCCCTGGGGAAGACAGATGTTCATCTTTTCGACAAATGTTTCGGGCTGAATTGGCGCCTCTGTTTCCAGGAAGGCGATTTCTCCGAGCGCAGTTATACCCAGGGCCAAGGGAGACGCGATTTCAAGACACGGCAAGGGGTTAAAGCCCCGGGTATACCGGACCGGGAAACCCGAGCGGATTAAAGCCATGGAAAAAATCTCGATCACCGAAAGATGGGAATGGTATATTGCCGGACCCTGTTTAGAGAAGGAAAACGCTGTCTTGAAAACTCCGGGGTCCCTACCCCGCTTTTCAGGCTGAATTCCCGGCGTTACCCCGCGATCTTTTACCGGGTGAAGTAAATTATCATCATGTATACTATTTTTGACAATTCCGACTGCTGTCTGCACAACTTTGCCGCCCGGGCCGCATATTCCGCAGCGATGCATACAATTATTTATACATGGTGAAGTAATTTCTCCTGCCTCGGATTTTTCAAATTCACGGGTGAAAAAGTTTTCTGAAAAACCCGGATCAATGAACGCCCAGGGAAGAAGCTGGCCCCGGAGCTTGGGTCCCATAATCTCATGCACCAGGGCTGTATTGCGGTCCAGCAGTTCCGTCCAGACATCACGTTTCAGAAATTCAGTCCATGCGTCAAGGCGGCATCCCTGTTTCCAGGCTTCCTCGATAACAGCCCCTGCACGTTCATCCCCCCTGCTGATAAGGCCCTCGATAACGGAAATGAAAGGATCCTGTACGCCTACTTTGTGGCCCCTGGGTTTTAACCGGTCCCGGATATAGTCCAGCTTTTTCCTGGCCCCGGCTTCGCTCAACTGAGGGGCCCGCTGGAACGGCGTATGGGGCTTAGGTACAAAGGTTCCCACGTTGATGGCAAAGTGCATACCTGTTTTCCCGGCAGCTTCGAGAACGAACTCGACAATAGCTTCTTCCTCAGTCTTCACGAAATTTTCATCTGCTACGGGAAGGCCGATCATGAAGTAGAACTTCGCCCCCCGCCAGCCGTTTTTTTTCGCCTCCTTCAGGTTAGCAATGACGCTTTGCAGGGACACTTCCTTGTTAATGGCAAGCTGCCAGAAATCTTCCGGAGTCTCAACCGCAAAGGTAAGGCCGCTCCTGCGGACCTCGGAGATTTTTTCCAGCAGCGGCAGGGAAAAAGTCGAAACCCTGAGCGATGGAAGCTGGAAGCTCACATGGCGGCTGCTGAATTCGCTGTTCAGAGCATCCACCAGGTTGGCTATATGGCAATAATCACCTGTTGACAGGGAAGAAAGGCTGATCTCACGGTAGCCCCCGTGGTTGATAAATTCCGCCGCTTCGGCCTGAACCACAGCGGCGCTTTTTTGCCGCATAGGCCGGTACCAGTAGCCTGCGTGGCAGAAACGGCAGCCATTGGGGCAGCCCCGCATAATCTCTACAGCGCCGTGATGCTGGACTACTTTGAGGCTTGGAACCGGGAAAACAGCGGCTTCCGGTTTCCGGTGCGGAAAATCAAGATCCACCGCCCTGCGGGCTTTACCTTTTCCCAAAGCCCACACCGAAGGATGGGCCGCGAAGATTCCAAGAATCTCCTCCCTGCTCCCTCCGCGTTTTTTGATCTCCCTGGCCTCTGCGGCGACGTCGAAAAACCCCGCTTCAGCCTCGCCGATCCAGAAAGCGTCGGCAAAGGCCGCGTACGGCAGGGGGTTGGAAACGCAGGGGCCGCCTATGACGACCAGCGGGTTCCCTTCTCTCCTCTCACGGGCATGTATGGGAACTCCCGCGAGATCCAGCATAGTAAGGACAGCCGTTGCGCCCAGTTCATAACCAAGGGTAAACAGGAAGAGGTCCGCGTCAGCCAGGACGAGGCCCGTATCAAGGCCGTAGAGCGGTATGCCCTGCTGCCTCAACAGGGCTTCAAAATCAGGCGCAGGGGCAAAGGCCCTGTCGCAGGAAATCCCTGGCATGCTGTTAAGGCGGTTGTAGAGTATCCTGAGGGCCTGGTTGGACATGCCTATTTCGTAAAGATCCGGAAATGCGATAACCGTCCTAAGATCAGCTTCCCGTTTTGCCAGGATACCGTATTCGCCGCCTGCATAGCGGCCCGGCTTTTCAACGAGCAGTAATTTTTCCCCAAGGTCCCTGAGGGGATCGACGTATCCTGCGCTCAGCGGAGGTACCTCCGGACATGGATGCTCAGGGCCAGGCCTATACCCGCCATAGCGGAGATAATGGCGGATCCGCCGTAGGACATAAAGAGCAGGGGGATCCCGGTAATGGGCATAATGCCCATAGTCATCCCTACATTGATGAGAAAATGAAAGATGTACATTCCCGAAAGCCCTGCGGTGATATAAGCCCCGAAGGGGTCGGCAGTGGTCCGCGTAATTCTAACCAGCCGCAGGATAATAAGGAGAAAAAGGCCGAAGACCAGAAGGCCCCCTAAAAGCCCCCATTCTTCGGTGAATATCGAAAAGATGAAATCCGTGCTTTGCTGGGGAAGAAACCGGTAATGGCTCTGGGTCCCCTGGAGGTAGCCTTTGCCGGTAAGCCCCCCTGAGCCGATAGCGGTAATGGACTGGATTATATTCCAGCCCGCGCCCTGGGGATCCACATCGGGATCGAGAAAAACAATGAGCCGCATGATCTGGTAATCCTTGAGGACGCTGTGGGACATAAACGAAGCTCCAAAAGAAAAAACCCCTACTGCCGCTGAATAGAGAATCCAGTAAAAATAACGCTTCTTGTATTTTTTGAAACCGAAAAGGGCGATGAGCCCGATAACCGTGAGTCCCAGGATGGCGATTGCGGTAAACCGGATATTGCTAAGAAAGGCCAAAGAGGAAGAAGAGCTGCGGATAATATAGCTCTGCCACAGGGGCAGCACCATAAGGATGACTGTCAGGCCGATACAGGCGATCAGAAAAACCACGTACCTGATAGCCACTCCGGCAACAAAGGTCATCACCAAAAGTATCGGGATAAAAACAAGGGAAGTTCCGAAGTCCGGCTGCAGGAGAATGACGCCCATAGGCACAAGGACAATCAGGCAGGAAACAAAAAAACGAAAAAAGTCGTTAGCCTCTCTCCCGGAATCCGCCAGATAGCGGGCCAGAAATATGATAGTCGTGATTTTTGCGAATTCCGAAGGCTGGATGCCGAAAGCGCCTATGCCGATCCAGGCCCTGGCGCCGTTCACCAGGCGTCCGAAAAAACAGGTATACACAAGAAGGGCCAGGGTTCCCAGGTACAGCCAGACGGACAGATCCCGTATACGCCGGTAATCCAGCAGAACCAGAACAAGGGCGATTATAACCCCGCTGATGCCCCAGATGATCTGCCGCAAGTATTCGGTAGAAACCAGAACCCCCGCAGAGGTAACCCCTGATGAATAAATAAAAAGAACACCAAAAACCGTCAGGATAAGGGCGGCAAAAAAGAGGAAAAAATCGATTTCAAGAAAATTCCGTATTCTCATAATATGCTGCGCTTCCGGCGTTATTCCCGGCGGCCGACGATGGGCTGGTTGTTTTGAATGCCCAGGGTACGAACCGCCTCCTCGTAGGTCTGGTTTGCGAAAATGCCCTGGTAGATAATAGCGGCGCAATAGACGGCCCACCATTCCCAGTTGTTTACGGCTTCTACAATGACTGTTACCACTACCCGCTCGCCGGGATCGCTGGTTTCATAAGGTGCGTAAGAGGTAAACCACGAGTGCCACTGGTCCTGAAGCCCCACTTCGCCGGTTCCGGTCTTGCCGGCAATTTCCACGGCTTTTATATTCAAAGGAAACCTGGCGGTCCCTTCGCTGATGACCCCCCGCATGTCGCGCTGAACCTGTTCAAAAACGGCGCTTTCCAGATCGCTCTCCCTGAGGACCCTGGGTTCAACGCTCAACTCTACCGCCCCGGTCTGGGGGTCCCGCACTTCCTTAAGAAGATGCGGTTCATAGATGACGCCGCCGTTAGCCGCCATAGCGGCCATGTTGGCTTCCTGCAAAGGGGTTACCAGGGTATAGCCCTGGCCTATGGACATATTCATAGTGTCCCCTCCAAGCCAGCGTTCATGGTAGCGCCGGTCTTTCCACTGCGGCGTCGGGAGGAAGCCGCTGATCTCACCGGGAAGATCGATGCCTGTCTGTTCGCCAAAGCCGTATTCCCTGGCGTAGTTTACGATGTTTTCAACTCCCAGGTAGTCGCGCCCTATGTTCCAGTAATAGATATCGCAGGACTGGGCCATAGCCTGGTGCAGGTTGAGCCTTCCGTGCCCGGGCCGGCGTATGTGGCAGCGCCAGACCCGGTCGCCGTAGGTGATTTCCCCCAAACAGTCCACTGTCTGTTCAGGAGGGAACGCGTTTTCCGCCAGTATCCCTGTGGACATGACGATCTTAAAAGTCGAAGCAGGCGGATAACTGGACTGTATGGCCCGGTTCAAAAGGGGCTTATTAGGATCGGTTACCAGGGCCTGGTATTCCTGGCCCAGATCCGAATGGTTGAAAATATTGGGATTGTACCAGGGGTAAGAAACCATAGCGAGGATTTCGCCGTTAGAAGGGCGCAATACCACCACAGCCCCAATACGCTGCCCAAGGGCTTTTTCCGCAAGGGTCTGAATTTCGCGGTCAATAGTGAGCACCAGGTTCTTTCCCATAGCAGGCGCGACCCGGGTGTTGTCCCCAGAGACCCTCCGCCCCCGGACATCGACGGTCCTGGTCTCCCGGCCTTCCCTGCCCCGAAGGATTTCATCGTACTGGCGTTCAATGCCGTTCTTGCCGATTATATCCCCCTGCTGATACCCCTTGTTGTACATCATAGTAAGCTCATCCCTGGTTATCTCTCCTACATACCCGATGATATGGGAAAGGCTTCCGGTTTCAGCGTAATTCCGCATAGGTTTGGACTGCCAGCTCAAACCGGGAAAAGCGTCAACCTGTTCCGCCAGGGCGGCGATGGTGCCGAAAGGCACGTTAGACGCTACTTCTACCGGCTGGTAGAGGTAGTAGATTGAAGGAGGGACTTTCCGTTCAATCTGTTCCTTAGGCACATTCAGGACAGCAGCCAGTTTTTCGATGATGTTCTGCATCTCCCCTCTGGGAACTTCAGCAGGCGTGATGCTCACAGCGAAGGAATCGGTGTTGAGCACCAGGGGCTGGTTATAATTGCGGTCGTATATCTCCCCGCGCTGGGCAGGGATGATCGTCGTCCTCCGGGCGATGTTCTGCGCCCTGGACCGGTACAGTTCCCCGCTCAGGATCTGCATGCTGAAAAGCCGTACAGCGTATATCACAAAAATGACGATGAATACGGCCCTGAGAAGGGTTATGCGGCCTTCGGACCTTTCTTCGCGTTCACCGCGCTCACCTGCCATTGGCTTCCCTCCTTCCTGCGAGCAGGGGCTCAAAAAGCCGCAGAAAACCGAACAGCAGAGGCGCCGTAAGGGTATTCATAGCCAGTTCCACCCAGAAAACAGGGGTCATAAAATCATACGAAGGAACGATTCCGGGTATGAGGAGGTGAAGGAGGAAGTACAGAAGGGCCTTGACGGCTGTCGCTCCGGCGCAAAGGGCCATAGGGAGAAAAAATACGTCCAGGAAAAAGGTCCCTTTCATGATCCCTGCCAGCGCGCCTACAAGGGTGCGTACCAGGGTATTGAGCCCCAAAGGCGCCGCTGAAAGAAAATCTATGAGCAGGCCCGAAAAGAAGCCCGAAAGCTGGCCGGTCATGGTGCCGTTGACATACGCAGCGTATACGATTATCCCAAGCGCCAGATCCGGCACAGCCCGGTAGATCGCAAGCCGGCTCAGTATGGTCGACTGGAGCAGCGCAGCGGCAACGCAAAAGGCAGCGATCCAGGCCACTCTTTTAGCCATCAGCTTCCTCTTTTGCGGCGTCGATGACGAATACGTATTCAAGCCTGGAAAAATCTATAGACGCTTCAAGTTCCACATCCATGGATATTTCGTTTTCCTGGTAATTGATACGGCTTACCCGGCCTATATTGATGCCTGAAGGGTAAATTCCCCCAAGGCCGGAAGATACCGCCATTTCGCCGATGCTAATCTCGTCCCTGGCGCGTTTCTGGATAAAGCGCATTATCAGGGGATTCTCCGGGTTCCCCTGGCCTTCGGTGATCCCTTCGTAGCGGGATTCTGAAAGGCGGGAAGAGACAAAAGAGCTTGCATCGTAAAGGGGCATTACCAGGCTTTCAAAAGCCCCGGCTTGGACGACTTTCCCTACAAGGCCCTGGGTCCCGCCCTGATACGCGATAACCGGCATATTTACGGCCACCCCGGCGCGGCTTCCCTTGTTGATTACAAAGGCCGAAAAGAGGTTATCCGGATCCCTGCCGGTAAGTTCAGCCGGTATATGGCGGTACCGCAGGGTCTGGGAAAACCCCAGTTGTTCCCGCAAACGGTTGTTCTCCTGCCATATCTCAGCGGCGCTCCGCTCCAGTTGTTCATACCTGGCGATCCGTTCGGTGAGTTCAGTATACTCCCGCCTGAGTATGGCAAGCTCCCTGATGGAAAGCACAGTTCTTGATACCAGGGACGTGGCTTCGTAGATCCCCCCCCTGAGGCCGGAAAATACCGAAAGGCCCAGGTTTTTTACCTCTGCGGCAAAATTTCCGGTAGAAAAAAAGAGCAGCCCAAAAGAAACCGCCATAAGTGCGGCAAAAACATAGGCTTCTGCGCTCAAAGGACTGTTTTTCTTCTTGCCCTTGTTAAAAGCCATAACCTAGTTCAGATCGTCGTAATCGCCGCGGGTGCTGTTAAAACCCTTAACAAAATCAAAATACTTTCCCGCCCCTAAGGCGACGCAGTTCAGGGGCTGTTCGGCCAGGAAAACAGGGACTCCTGTTTCTTTTGCGATAAGCTTGGGCAGCCCTTTAAGGAGGGAACCTCCTCCGGTCATCACGATACCCCGTTCCGCTATGTCCGCGGCCAGCTCCGGCGGCGTTTTGCCCAGAGTGGATTTGATTTCGTCAACGATTTTGGTTATAGGTTCCATCAAAGCTTCCCGTACCCCGGTGCTGTCTATCTCCAGCCTCCTGGGCAGCCCCGTGATGGCGTCGGTCCCCTTGATCTCCACCTTTTCGATGGTCTTGTCAGGAGATGCGTTGCCTATCTCTATTTTGAGCCGCTCCGCGACGCCGCCTCCGATAATGAGGTTATGGGTGCTCCGGACATAGCGGATAATGGCTTCGTCAAATTTGTCGCCTCCAAGGCGTATGGCGCTGGTAACCACCATACCCCCCAGGGATATAACCGAGATTTCCGAAGTCCCGCCGCCGATGTCGCAGACCATGTGTCCCGCGGGCTCGAAAATAGGAATATCCGCCCCGATAGCGGCGGCGAGGCTTTCCTCGATAACCGTTACTTCCCGGGCCCCTGCTTTGTAGGCGCTTTCTTCCACTGCCCGGCGTTCCACTTCGGTGATGCACGAAGGAACTCCGATAACCATCCGGGGCTTTATGAACCTGTACCGGGGCATTACTTTGGAGATAAAATACCGGATCATCTTTTCTGTAGACTCAAGATCCGCTATAACCCCGTCCTGGAGGGGCTTGATGGCGATAATATTGGCAGGAGTCTTGAAGAGCATGCGTTTTGCGTCGGCCCCTACGGCCATTACCTTTTTCGTGCCCCGCTCTACGGCCACAACAGAAGGTTCGTTGATGACGATTCCCTTACCGCGTATATAAATAAGGGTATTACAGGTTCCTAAATCTATCCCTATGTCTGATGAATTGCGTCCGAACATATTTCCTCCAAAAAACCGGGGTCCTTCCCCTGTGTAGTAAGGGCTTTAAATATTTAACCGCGCCCTGGCCTGTCTGTGGGCGGGATCGATTCTTACCGCCCTGCGCCATTCAGCCCTGGCGCGTATGGGGTCCCCCCCGGTATCGTATAATTCGCCTAACTGGTAATGAGCATCGGCATTTTCCCCTTCTTCCTCCAGCACTTTGAGGTACTGGGCTTCGGCGCCGGAAGCATCCCCTTTTTTTGCCAAAATACTTCCCAAAAGGAGCCTCGCAGAGGCTATCAATTTTGAATCTTTAGAAACGTCCACGCACCGGATCAGGTACGCCCCGGCGGATTCGTATTCCTCCAGAGCAAGGTAGGAACGGGCTATGGAAAGCAGAAGCACGTCCGAAGGGGAATCCGGCCCGCCCAGAGCAAGGCTGAAAGCGGCTACGCTGCTCCGGTAATCCCTGACAGCGGCATAAGCCAGGCCCAGGTACTGGGGAATATCCACTACTCCGTACCCTGAGTCCCTGGCTTTTTCCAGGTACTTCACCGCCAGGTCGGCGTATCCGGAACCTTTGTCATAATAGGCCTTCCCAAGAACGTAATAGAGCTGGCCCCTGGTCCGGGTGTCGCCGGAGAGCATGGCCTTACGGAGGGACCAGATGCAGTCGTCAATATAGGTCTGCGTATCGTAATGGTTTATCTGTGCAGACGCCAACTGGTACGCCGAAAAACCGCGACTGGTAAGGAGGAAGTAGTCCAGGGGGGTTTCCTGAAGCATGGCTCCGGTTTCGGCGTAGACTTCCGCAAAAGAACCGGATTCCCACAGGGCCCTTAGGTCCTTTTGTCCGCTAACCCCGCTGCCGCCCCATTTTATAAACAGCGCCGGAATAAGGACAATGAGAAATACCGCAAAAAATACCAGCGCTGCTTTACGGAGGGCTCGTTTTCGATGAAAACCAGCCCCATAACCGGATTTTGGACGTCCTGTGAGCATCTCTTTTCATAATATATAAACCATTTTACCGGAAAAAGTCAATGTAATAACAGGGTTTCAGGGGTATAAACAGTGCTGATTATGCATAAAAAAGCGATGAACCATAAGCCGGGTTCTGTTACGCCCCAGGCCTTACAGCCCGAAGCGCCGCTGCCATCTGTCTTCGAATCCCTTTGCAGGGATCCTCTGTGCAGTCTACCCGCGGTTTTGAACGGGCCGTTCAACCGCTGCTTGACTTTGCTCCTGATGAGGCTTGCCCTTTTCCGGTTCCGGCGAAAAGGCCGGGCCGGAATGGTTCCGGCTGCGTCGCCGCAGCCGAGGTGGGCTCTTACCCCGCCTTTTCACCCTTATCCGCCTGCTGGGCAGCCGGACGGTATACTTTCTGTTGCGCTGTCTGTCGCGCGGCTATCCGTGAACGGACAACCGCGCGCCCGGGCGTTACCCGGCATCATGCCCTGCGGAGCCCGGACTTTCCTCCCCTTTGCCTGATAGTCAGGCAGCAGGGCGGCAGCTTGGTTCATCGCTTAACGTTATTCATCGTAATTGAGATTTACTTTTTCTTCTTCTTCCTCGTCCTCGTCATAATCTTCTTCTTCGATATCGTCCAGATCCGACAGGCTGCCGGAATCGTCGTTGTCGAAGAATTCTTCCTCTCCCTGTTCGGCTTCTTCGTAAAAGAGAATACGGGAACAGTAGGG
>JAITEW010000334.1 GCA_031281855.1 Treponema sp. | reverse complement strand
AAGGGAAGCAACCGGATTTTGGTGAAGCTCCAGAGAAACGGGCTGGATACGACCTTCACATTGGTGTACAGCATGAATTCCGCCTGCTGCGCCACCCATTTTACCGATTTCGGTTCCGTTGTCTCAGGCGGAGCGTAGAACAGCTAAACTTGATCCGCAATCACCCCCGCTCCCGGCTATCACAAAAAATCACGGGTCAAGTTTATCCTCATCCTGAAACGGAATAAAGATATTGGTTTTGGAATCTTCAGCATGAATGGTGTAGACTTCATCCAGCAGGATTTCCATCTTTTCCTCCTCTTATAAGCACCAGCCTTCTTTCTTCGTCCAAAAAAGGGACCTCCAGAGGCAGGGCTTCCCAGCGGCCCCCGAGTTCCGGCATGGCCTTTTCCGCCGCGGCCATTTCCTGTTCCACCGCTTCGCGGCGGCCCTTGTACGCCGCCAGGACGCCTCCCGGGGCGAGGAGCCGGAAGAGCCCCCGGAGTATGCCGGGTTCCAGGGGCCTGAAAGCCCGGAACACAACGGCCTGAAAACGCCCTGCAGCAGGATCGCAGGCGATCTTTTCCATTTCAGTTTCTTCTACGGCCACATTGGCAAGCCCGAGCACAGCGGAACATTCCCGCAAAAAACCCGCACGCCTGCGCATGCGTTCAATCAGGGTAAAACGCGCCCCAGGCATCGCTATCGCCAGCGGTATCCCCGGGAAGCCGGCTCCTGAACCTGCATCGGCAATAGCCGGCTGTTCCCCCGCAGCCCGCCCGGTTCCGGCGCTTTCCCCTGCGGCTCCCGTTTCTCCCAGAATACTGCCGATTATCCCCAGCGCCGCCAGAGAATCAAGAATATGTTTTACGATGAGTTCCTCCCGGTCCCGGACTTTCACAAGGCCGTACGCGGGGTTGAAAAGCTCGATCTCTTCGATATACTTCCGGAGCAGAGGGAGCACATTATCCCGGCCCCTGTCCGTGAAATTCAGTAACGCCAGACCTTCTTCCAATACGGTGTCAGTCACCTTCCCGGCCTACATCTCGTTCTGCGTAACAGTCATCTGGTAGTACTGCCCCTTTCTGGCCATGAGTTCTTCGTGGGTGCCTATTTCAACGATCTGACCGTGGTCTATCACCATGATCCTGGTACAGTCCCGTATAGTAGAAAGACGGTGGGCAATGATAAAGCTGGAACGGCCCTTCATGAGCGTCCGTATCCCTGCCTGCACGAGCTGTTCCGTACCGGTATCGATGCTGCTCGTGGCCTCGTCCAGGATAAGGATGCGGGGATTCGAGATAAGGGTCCGGGTAAAGGCCAACAGTTGGCGTTCGCCCTGGCTTATGCCGCCGCCCCGCTCGGTGATGGGGGTATCGTAGCCCTGGGACATCTTCTCGATAAAGGTATTGGCCCCGATAAGGCGCGCCGCTGTCCGGATCTCTTCGTCCGTGGCGTCCAGTTTGCCGTAGCGTATATTATCGGCAATAGTACCTGTAAAGAGGAAACTGTCCTGGAGCATGATCCCCATCTGGCTGCGCAGGGATTTGAGAGTTACCTTCATGACATCCTGGCCGTCTATGCAGACCTGCCCTTCTTCGATGTTGTAGAACCGCGAGAGGAGGTTCACGATAGTGGTCTTCCCCGCTCCGGTGGGCCCTACAATGGCGATGCTTTCTCCCGGGTGGCCGTCGAAGTTGATATTGTTCAGGACTTTCCTCACCCCGTCATAGCTGAAGCTCACGTTTTTGAATTCCACATGCCCCCGGACAAAGGGGAATTCCACGGCGTCTTCAGCGTCCTTGATCTTCACCGGTTCGGCGATGGTATCGAAGATGCGGTCCAGGTAGGACATAGCGGTGATAAAGGTATTGTAGATGTTGGCCAGGTTGATGATAGGCTGCCAGAAACGCCAGGTGTAGTTCCCCATTGCCAGGAGCATGCCGAAGCTCGCCATAGGATTCATCCAGTAGGCCCCCATGATATACACAAACGAGAAGACGATCTGGCTGATAGTCTCTGTAGAGAACCAGGTGGTGTTGGAGATATAACAGGCCCGCAGCCATTCAAGGTTGCGCTCGTTGGTAAGGCGGTTCATGGTCTCCATGTTCCGTTCCTGGCGGTCAAAAGCCTGGGTTACCTTGACCCCGTCTATGGATTCTTGGATGTAGGCGTTGAGGTTGGAGTTTTTGTTGGAAACCCGCTGCCAGGCTTTGCGCTGCGCCGGTTTGATGGTCCACATAAAGAGCGCCAGTACCGGAAGGCCCAGGATGGTGATAGTCGCCAGTTGGGGGCTTACGCGGTACATAAAAAAGATGATGAAAATGATGTTCAGCACTTCGATAACGAAATTGATGATCCCGTTGGAAAGGGCGTCTGAAACGCTGTTTACATAAGGCACTACCCGGACGAAGATCTTCCCATGGGGCCTTGAGTCATAAAAGGTAAAAGGCAGCTTTTGGAGATGGTCGAAGAGATCAAAGCGAATGTCATGGATGATGCTCGCGCCCGCTTTGGCTACCAGGACGTTCCGGACCGCTCCCAAAGCTATACTGATAATGATCGATATCGAGAGGAACAGAACCATAGTCAGAAGGAGCCGCACGTCCTTGGCAGGCACCGCTTCGTCCATAGCCCGCTGTATAAAGAGGGGCCCTACCAGGCTCGCCAGGTTGGCCAGGACCGAAAGGAGAAGAGCTGCGGCAAGATTGGTTTTCGCCCTTGCAAGATACCTGATGCAGCGGCGCATATTAAAAAGGCTGACTTTCTCATCCAGGTATTCATCGACATCGTAGCGGTTGCGGTTCTGGGCGGTTTTTTGTTCCCTGATTTTTTTCTTAGCCATTATTTTGCCTCCAGGGTGTTATCCGTCGGTGCGACATCGTATTGGAGGCTCCAGATATGATGATAGAAGCCCTTATTGGCAAGGAGTTCTTTGTGGGTGCCCCGCTCTATGATCCTGCCCTTGTCCATAACCAGGATCTGGCTGGCGCCTCTGAAAGAGGATATCCGCTGGGCTATGATTATCTTGGTACACGGGAAGTCCAGGTTTCTGAGCTGTTCCTGTATGTACTGTTCGGTTTCGCTGTCTACCGACGATGTGGTGTCGTCCAGGATAAGGACCGCCGGCGTAATAGCCAGAGCCCTGGCCAGGGCGATGCGCTGCCGCTGGCCGCCCGAAAGGCCCACGCCCCGTTCGCCTACCAGGGTTTCGTAGCCGTTCTCCATACCCCTGATAAAACTGTCGGCATCGGCCTGGACGGCCCTTTTTTTGATAGTTTCCTCGTCAAGATCCGGCCTGCCGTAGGCTATGTTGCCCTTAACAGAGTCGGAAAAGAGGAAAACCTCCTGCATTGCCATGCCTATATGGCGCCTGAGGGACGAAAAAGTGTAGTTCCGTACATCCACCCCGTCCAGGAGCACTTCTCCCGAACCGGGTTCGTAAAAGTGTGTGATAAGGTTGATAAGGGAAGTTTTCCCTGAACCGGTGCTTCCCAGTATGCCGATAGTTTCCCCCGGGCCAACCTTGAAACTGATGTCCTGGAGTATAGGGTTCCCGTTGATGGTAAGGTTCACATTCCGGAACTCAATGCTTCCTGCAGGCCGTTCCGAAAGCTCCACCGCCTCCGGGGTGTCATGGAACCCCCTGGGGGCTTCTACTACTTCCCGGAGCATCGTAGCGGTAGCGTTGTAGCGTTCCAGATCCGCCAGGATTACCGCCAGCATGCGCAGGGGGTTGGCCAGAGCCCAGGTAAGGGAGGAAAAGGCCAGGTACTGCCCGGCGCTTATGCGCTCCTGTATCAGAAAAAGGCCTCCTACCAGCAGGGTAACGATCACCAGGAGGTTGCTCAGGAGGTCCAGAATAGGCTGGTATCTGGCGGCGATAAGGGCGTTCTCGCAGCTCACGTCCCTGAATTCGGTGTTGTGCTTTTCAAAGTTGCTGATCTCGTGGCCTTCCTGGGCAAAAGCCTTGACCACCCTGTTGCCGTCGATGTTCTCGGTTACCGCTGTCCCCAGGTTGGTCAGCTTCTGCCTGAGGAGCACGAACCGGGGCCGGATGATCGTCATGAACCTCCGGCTCACAAGGAGGATAAAAGGGGTCACAGCCGTGAGGCAGAGGGCAAACTGCCAGTTTATAATAAGAAGGAAGGTAAAAGCGAAAACAAAGAGCACCACCGAATCCACGAGGGCAACGGCAACCCAGGACACCGTATGGCGCACCCGGTCCAGGTCCTGGGTTATCCGGGTCATAAGGTTTCCTGTAGGGAATTTGTTAAGGAACCGGTAATCCTGGCCCTGAACCATTTCGAACATATCCCGGCGCAGCACCGTCATGGCCGTATTGCTGGCTGGTTCTATGAACACGCTGGACATGATATAACGCAGCGTCAGACGAGTAACCTGAACGATAAGCATGGTTACCAGGAGGGGAATAAGCGGCTCCGTATTCCCCGGGATTATCACATCATCAATAAGCTTCTGGGAAAGCATAGGGTTGATGATGACCATTGCTGAAGTAACCGCCGCCAGGAAAACTCCCGCCAAAAATCCGGCGCGGTTTCCCTTCATGTAAGACCAAAGCCAACGAACCTGGGACATGAAAAACCCTTCTTTAATACAATTGTAATCTTGCCATATACGGATCGTTTATTTTCGGGACTAATAACCATCATATACTTTTTTAAAAGTAAGTACAATGAGGGCAGGGGATATATTTTAAAAAAAAGAGCTAAAATTTCAACCTTTTACACTGCCCAAAACAAGACCTTTGGTAAAATAACGCTGGAGGAACGGATACACCAGCAGTACCGGCATACACCCCAGGAATACCTGCGACGCTTTGATCGTCCGGTCAGAAATCTGGGCAAGCCGCAGGATCTCGTTGAAGTTGAGCCGCGTAAAGTCCATGGATACCAGTATCGTCTGCATATAGCTCTGCAACGGGTACCCTTCAGGGCGGTTGTTGTAAATAAGCCCGTCAAACCACGCGTTCCAGTGCCCGATTACCACAAATAGCGTTACCGTCGCCAATGCCGCTGTCGATAAAGGCAGGTAGATCCGCGTCAGCACCGTCCAGTGCCCCGCTCCGTCGATAAACGCAGCTTCCTCTATCTCCCCGGGTATGTCCCTGAAGAAGTTCAGCAGCACTATCACGTTGAATAGCGGTACCGCTCCGGGCAGCACCAGCGCCCAGACGCTCCCCATGATCCCGGTCCGGTATACCGTCATGTATGTGGGTATCAACCCCCCCGAGAACAGCATCGCCCACAGGAAAAACGCCACAAAGTACTTCCGCTGCGGAAACCGGTGCGCCGTCTTGGAAAGCGGGTACGCGCACAGAACCGTCAGAATCGAGTTGACTACCAGTCCCAATGCCACCCGCCGCACCGTAACCCCCATAGCCCGCCAGAACTCAACCCTCGTGGCTATGTACTTATAGGCGTCTGTCGTGAACTGTTTCGGCCACAGCCCTATCTGCCCCGCCATCGCAGGACCGGGGGAACTGAACGAAACCGCCAGTATGTGGATTATCGGGAAAAGACAGCTTAACGCGGCAATAATCAATACCGCATGTATCACTATATCTATCACAAGGCCGCTGACCGTCATTCGGTAACGCATCATTCCCCCCTAAAGTACCCGGTAGCCGGTGGTTTTATGGGCAATCCGGTAGGATGCCAGTATCAGAATCATAGATACCACGGATTTCATCATCCCCGCCGCGGTGGACACGCTGAACTGCATGCTGATAAGCCCCAGGCGGTACAGAAGCGTGTCCAGAATGTCCCCGGTCTCGTACACCACCGGGGCGTAGAGGTTGAATATCTGGTCGAACCCGGCGTTGAAGATGTTCCCCATGCTCAGGGTCGTCATCAGGACGATCATAGGCGCGATGCCGGGCATCGTGATGTGGACAAGCTGTTTCCACCGGTTCGCCCCGTCAACGTAGGCCACTTCGTACAGCGTCGGATCGATGCCGGTAAGGGCGGCCAGGTAGATGATGGTCCCGTAGCCGAACTCCTTCCAGATATCCGTGAAAATAATCACAAAGGGGAAGGTCTTGTTGGCGCCCAGGAAGAAGACCGGCTCGGAACCGAGTTTGACCAGTATCGTATTGATAATCCCGACGCTGGGAGAAAGCATGTCCCTCAGTATCCCTGCCAAAAGAATCCAGGAGATGAAGTGGGGGAGGTAGATAAGGGTTTGTATGCCCCGCTGTAAGGACCTCCGCCGCACTTCGTTGAGGAGCAAAGCGAAAACGACGGGGATAACGATGCCCAGGACGATTTTACACCCCGCGATAAACACGGTGTTGCGAAGCGCCCTGACAAACTCGAGCATGGAAAACAGGGTTTTGAAATTCCGCAGCCCGACCCACCGGGAACCGAAGATGCCCAGAGCGGGGATATAATCCTGGAACGCCATCAGAAGCCCGAACATGGGGACGTAACTGTAGATGACGATGAGGAGTACCCCCGGGAGGAGCATGACCATCAGAGTATTGGTATCGTATTTCTTCTGGAGGCCGGACCGCGGAGTTTTCATTTACCTGTTCTCCTTGTACCAGGCGTTGACTTCTTTGGTGATGTCGTCGCCCCCCTGGCGTTTCCAGTCCGCCACGAAGGTATCGAAGGCGCTCACCGGCAGCTCGCCGATGATGATCTTGGTATATACCTCGTTTCTCAGGTCGTTCAGGGAACTCTGGCGGGTTATCATGGTCTCCGTAGGGGAACCGATATACTCGTTAAGGAGGATGAGATCGTTATTGACATACGTTTCAATAGCGGTTTCCGAGGCCCCCTTGTCAGGGCCGAACACAAAGTTGTACACCCAGGGCCAGCCTTCAGAGTTGTCACCGTTCCGGTACTTCATGATCCAGTCGTAGTATCCCCTGGATTCGGAGTTGAGGAGGCTGGTGTTTCCGGTTTCGATAACTTCCCTGATAGTCAGATGGTAGGCGAAGTTCTTGTTCGGAAGCCACACGTTATTGATAGTGTTGTGTATCCAGTTTTCGTAGCCCTGGGAGACGGAATTGAAAAGGTAGGGCCGCTGATCCCTGATGTTGCTGGTTCCGTAGTAGAACTCGTACATATAGTTGGCCAGCTTGATCAGGGCTTCGGGGTTCTGGAATTTCTTGTTCACCACATAGTAAGACAGCCCGATATCGGTCATGATCTTCGCAGGCTGGGAATCGGCTGAGACGTTGGGATAGGCATAGAATTTCCCGCCAGGCTGCATCTGTTCAAACTGGGGAAGGTTGGTCGGGAACCAGAAAGCCCCCATAAAGATACCGGCCCTGCCCGAAAGGATGATGGAGACGCATTCGTCCCAGCTCAGGTTGACCCATTCTTTTGTGATGAGGCCCTGGTTATACCATTCGTTCATGGCAGCCAGGCCCTGTTTCACCTCCGGCTGAATCCCGGCGTAGACCAGGTTCCCGGAACTGTCCTTGAGCCATCCGGTATGGTAGCCGTGGTAGGCAGCAAGGAAAGCGCCTATGGTGAGGTTGCTAAAGGGCTCGGACTGGAACACAAGGCCCATAGTATCGTTTACGCCGTTCCCGTCAGGGTCCCGGGTAACAAAGGCTTCGGCTATGCGCTTTACATCCGCCAGGGTTTTCGGCTCAGGAAGGCCGAGTTTCTCAATCCAGTCCTGGCGTACCCACAACACCTGGGTGTCCAGGGTATGGCCCAATTGGGGTATGGCCATGAGCCTGCCGTTTACCTTGGCCAGATTGGTCTGCTTGGGGTCGCTGTCCATGGCGTTTTTCATGATGTCGCTGGCATATTCGTTGTACACGTCCGTGAGGTCCCAGATAAGGTTGTTCCGCTTCAGCATGTCAAACTGTTCCTGGTTCACGGAGAAAATATCCGCCAGGTCGCCTGTGGCGATACTGGCGGCCATCTTCTGGTTGTACTGGCTGGCATCCGCTGTCCAGAGGTACTTGGTGATAATCCCCAGTTGCTGCTCGTTCTCGATGGTCCATTCATTGTGCTCCAGGCTGTAGCCTTCGTCATACCGGTCCGAAGCGGACGTGCTCCTGGCAAACTGGACCGTCAGGGGCGGATTGTACTTACCCAGCGGCCCCGGCGCGGGAGTAACCTTTTGGGCGCTTCCGGCATCCGACTTTTTACTACACGCGGCAAAAAAAACCGCTGCCAGCAATGCTGCCAAAAGCACCGCAAAACTAACTAAACGTTTCATGTTTTCCTCCATGAAAAAAAATTATATATACAGGCATACGCCTGCAAATGCCGGAGAAAATGTTTTGAAAGGAAAAAAGCGTTAGTAAATATAAGAGGGGGGGGGGGGGGTGACATAAAATCAGAGGGGCGGTTTATCTGCTTTCGGCAAAAAACCGGAAAAAACAACTCTGGTATATGTCCAAAATCACCATTCCTAGTGTTCATTAAAGGACAGTATATCATGTATTATTCTTTCTGTCAAACCGTTTAATCAAGCAACCACGCATTTGCGTTAAACCCGCCAGCCAAGCCCGGAGGGCTGTTTAATGCTTTGTACGGGACTTGTCTTGCATCTTTTTAAGCGCCTCGGCGAAGGGGTTATACATGGTGCCGTCGTCGTCCCGTGAATCACGCCTAAAGTCGCCGGACGGTTTTGCGCCGTAGCCTCCCGGACCGCCGCGTTCAACTGCCGGCGCCGGGGTCTTTTTCACCCCAAGGGCCTTTTTCCTGTCCCCGGAGCCGCCGTCCCCTTCCCGGTTTGCCGTCTTCGGTGCTGTTGCCGCGGGCTGGGTAGCGGGTTTCGGTGAAGCGGCCTGCGCTGCCCTGGCGGCATCGCTCTTTCTGGAAAGGCCGATGCGCCGCCGGTCCTGGTCCAGGCTGATGATGCGGAATTCCAGCACATCCCCTACTTTCACCAGGTTCATAGGGTCTTTGACGTAGTTGTCGCTCAGTTCCGAAATGTGAACCAGGGCGGTTTCCTTGATGCCCAGGTCAACAAAAGCGCCGAAGTCCACCACGTTCTTGATCTTGCCGGTGATCATCATCCCTTCCCGGAGATCCTCGAAGGTGACCACCCCTTTCTGCATCACCGGCTTGGGGTAGCCGTCCCGGGGATCGCGGTTGGGCTTTTTGAGCTCTTCGATGATGTCGTTGATGGTAGTGTCCCCTACGCCGTGCTTTTCCTTGAGCTTTTCGGCGGTTTCCGCCGGAAGCCCCCCGGTAACGGTGCGGGTCCCTGAATCGTCAGCGCCCAGGGCGGCCTTGATATCCCGCGCAAGGGCGTAGTTTTCGGGGTGTACCCAGGTGTTGTCCAGGCTGTCGGCGCTTTCGGGGATTTTAAGGAACCCGGCGCACTGTTCAAAGCTCTTGGGCCCCATGCCCGGCACGGTAACCAGTTCTTCCCGGCTGGCGATTTTGCCCTTTTCATCCCGGTACTTCACAATCTTCCGTGCCAGGGAGCTGTTGATCCCCGAAACGTACTTGAGGAGCGACGCGCTGGCGGTGTTAAGGTTGACCCCCACGTTGTTCACTACCGATGAGACCACTTCATCCAGGGTTTCGGAGAGCTTTTTCTGGTTTACGTCGTGCTGGTAAAGGCCCACGCCGATGGATTTGGGATCGATTTTAACCAGTTCCGCCAGGGGGTCCTGGAGGCGGCGGCCTATGGAAATGGCCCCCCTGATAGTAAGGTCCAGTTCCGGGAATTCTTCCCTGGCGATATCGCTGGCTGAATACACCGAAGCCCCGTCTTCGTCCACTACGGTGTAGAGTACCTCAAGGCTGTTTTCGGAAATCACCTGGGAGACGATTTCCTGCACCTCCCGGGTGCCTGTGCCGTTCCCTACGGCGATAAGCTGGATGTCGTATTTTTTCGCCCCTTCAAGGATGAGCTTTTTGGCCTCTTCGACCTTGTGGTTGTAAATGACGAAGCTCCCCAGGTACTTGCCTGTGTCGTCCAGGAAGGCGCATTTGGTTCCGGTGCGTATGCCCGGGTCTATGCCCAGCACCCTGGTACCCTTGATGGGCTGCTGCATCAGGAGGTTTTTAAGGTTCTGGCTGAATACCGAAATACCGTGATCGTCAGCCGCGTCGCTCTGATCCCCCCGGATTTCCCGGATAACCGCAGGGGAAAGGAGGCGTTTAAGGCCGTCTTCCACGGCTGTTTTGTGGTAATCGTTGTGCAGGGCGTATTTGCGCTGAAGCATTTCCGCCGCCGTATTTTCGTCCACGTCGATAGTGATTTCCAGGACCTCTTCCCGTTCGCCCCTGTTGACAGCCAGGATGCGGTGGGGCTTTATCTGGGACAGGGGTTCGGTGTAGTCCCAGTACATCTGGTAGGTAGAGGTCTTTTTTGCCTCCTCATCGCCTTTACCCGCTTTGCCCGAGCCTTTGACAATGATCCTTCCGTCTGCGAGGTAAAATTTTTTCACATCCCCCCGGTTTTCGCTCTCCTGGGACACCTGTTCCGCGATGATGTCCATAGCCCCCTGGAGGGCGTCTTCGACTGTAGGCACCGCCAGTTCCGGGTGTTCGGCAATGCGCGGGTCCCCTTCAGGGACGACAAATTCTTCCGCCTTTGTCCTGAGCGGGCCGGTTTCCAGTTCCTTCATAGCTTCCGCCAGGGGGCCAAGGCCCTTTTCCTCGGCGAGCATGCCCCGGGTTTTTTTCTTGCGTTTATAAGGGGCGTAAATATCTTCCAATTCCGCAAGGGTAGCCGCTTTGGTGATGTTTTCGTAGAGAATTTCGGTGAGCTTTCCCTGGTCAAAAATACCGCGGATAATCTCAATGCGCCTGGTTTCCAGGTTTTTCCCGCTTGAAAACAGGTGGTCGATGTCCCTGACCTGTACCTCGTCCAGGCTGCCGGTTTTTTCCTTCCTGTACCGGGCGATAAAAGGCACCGTACTTCCTTCGGCCAAAAGGCTGATAACCGCCGAAACCTGGCCCATGTTGACGGTAAGCTCTTCGGCAATGCGCTTCATAAGCGCCACTTCGTTGACTTTGAGGCTTTCGATAAATTCCGCAGTAAACTGGGGAGTCTGATTCAATTCCATAAGCGTAAAGGATACCAAAAGTCCGGGGATTTTTCCAGACCGCTGCGGCTGGTTTTACACCCCGGCTCTGTTTGAAACCGGCCTAAATGTAGTGTTCAATCTGTTTGTCCTCCTGGAAGCCGCTGGTCCGGGCAATGGCGTAGCTGGCGAAGGAGGCGATCATCACGTCCAGGAACGTTCCCACGGCGATGAGGTAGAAGGCCAGGGGTTTGAGAATAAGGTAGCCTGCTTCGAAGCCCCGGCCGTAACCCAGGCAGAGCACCGCCAGGGCGGTATAGGCCCCGTCGCCGGGGTGCCGGGCCAGGAGGAATGAGATAAGGAAAGCCCTGCTGCCTATGGCAAAAATATCCCCAGGCGTTATCCCCAGGCTGGAATAGGACTTGATGATTACGATAAAAGCCGCCGCAGCCACCATGGCGCTTCCCGCTCTGCTGAAAACGGTAAAAAGGGTGACTGTCACCGCGTTGGAACGCCGCCTGCAGCCTGCGTTCTCCTTGACATGCCGCAGAATGACCGGCAGGGAAAAGTTGATGTCGCCTGAAAAGAACGAGGCCAGCGCCTGTCCCAGGGAACCGTAGAGCACCGCCCAGGGATTGCATTTCGGCTTGAGAAAATAGAGAAAAAGGGGCAGTATCCCGAAACCAAGAACCGCGCTGAAAACCCCAAGCAGCAGAATAAGGTCCCTGAATACGTCGGCCTTGAGCACCGTATGGAACCGCACGGCCCAGTAGGCTGCCAGGGCAATCATCACAAAGCCCAGAATCTCGGAAAAGAACGAAGCGATATGGTAGAAAATCCGGGAAAAGGAGTCGATAAGGGCGATTACAGGCTTGGTGTAGCTGCGGTCATACGAAAGCCCCATGCCCAGGAAAAAGGCGAAGATATACACCGGCAGGAGGTAGATCCCGTCATTGAGCAGCGCCGCGAACATGTTTGAGGGGAAAAGCTCCAGTATGCTGTCCGCTGTATTCAGGGAAACCGCCTCAAGCTGTTCTTCAATAAGGATAGGAATACGCGCAGGCGGGAAAAAAAGGGTTGCCAGAATCCCGGCAGCAATAACAAAAATCGAACACGCGATAATCACCAGGAAGGACCGGAATACCATAGGCCAAAACTGCCCGTCCTGACGCAGTTCGTAGATAGCGATAGTCAGGGAAAATACCAGAATCGGCACAGCCCCGTAACGCCCGATGCGGATAGCCAGCCCCTCCAGCCAGGCCAGACCCTTCAGGATAGTCTGATTATCTGTAGGCAACAAGATCCCGATAAGGATACCTAATAATGCGCCGATTAAAAGTTTCAGCCAAACCTTCATTTAATCAGCTTACTTAAAAGGGAAGGCTCGTTCAAGCGCCTGTTTTAAGAATAAATCTTACAGTAAACTTACCTTATGCTTGAAAGAACGTTTGTCATGCTGAAACCAGGGGTGCTGCAGCGGCGCCTGGTGGGCGAAGTGCTGAACCGTTTTGAACGGAAAGGCTTGAAAATCATAGCCCTAAAACTGCTGCGGATGGATCGGAACATGGTGGAAACCCATTACGCCGAGCACAAAGGGAAAGATTTTTACGATAAACTGGTGGAATACACCCTTTCGGGGCCGGTAATCGCCATGGTTTTTGAAGGCGAAGAAGCCATCGGCGTGGTGCGGCGGCTTACGGGGCCTACAGCCCTTGATTCCGCCCAAAGCGGCACCATACGGGGGGATTACGCCGCCAGGACCCGGCTTAATATCGTCCATGCTTCGGACTCTCCCGGCAGCGCCGAACGGGAGATACGCCTGTTTTTTACGCCCCAGGAGTTTTGCGAATGGGATGACGGAAACCAGGACTGGTTTTAAGCCCTGCTGCGTAAACAGCCAGGTATCCCCATTCCATTCTTGTAACAAGGCGGATATTCAGGGTAAACTGTTTCTATGTTTGACAAGCTTACCCAAAAAATCACCGATGCTTTCAGGTTTGTGTCCGGAAAGTCCGTTATTACCGAAAAAAACATCGATGACGCCGTAGAAGCCATCAAGCTGGCGCTTCTGGAAGCTGATGTAAATCTCCGGGTAGTGCGGCGCTTTGTCAACTCAACCATCGAGGAAGCCAAAGGGGAAAAAGTCCTGCGGTCCGTGGACCCCGGGCAGCAGTTTGTCAAAATCGTCCACGATAAACTCGTGTCCTTTTTGGGTGATACCGGAGGCCCGGGGGGTTCTTCCCAGGATCTCCATCTAAAAGGGCCCGATACCCTTTCGGTTATACTGATGCTGGGCCTCCAGGGGGCCGGGAAAACCGCTACTTCAACAAAACTGGCCCTGAGGCTCAAAAAAGAAGGGCGTAAACCCCTGCTGGTGGCCTGCGACCTGATACGGCCCGCGGCGGTGGAACAGCTTTCGGTTCTTGGGAAGCAGATTGATGTGCCTGTTTATAAGGAAGAAGGCGCTTCGGACCCGGTCAAAGTATACCGGGGGAGCTTTGAGTGGGCCAAAAGAAACCTCATAGACACCCTCATTATCGATACAACAGGACGGCTCCAGATTGACGAACCCATGATGGAGGAACTTTCCAGGCTCAAGGAAGCGTCTAAGCCCGATGAATTGCTTCTGGTGGCCGATGCCATGACCGGTCAGTCGGCTGTCGATATTGCCAAGACCTTTGATGAAAAAATCGGCCTTACCGGGGTTATCCTTACCAAATTCGACTCCGATACCCGCGGCGGCGCGGCCCTTTCCCTGAAAACCATTACCGGCAAGCCCCTCAAATTCGTGGCAGTAGGGGAAAAGCCCGAAGATTTCGAACCTTTCTACCCGGACCGTTTTGCCGGCCGTATTCTGGGCATGGGGGACGTGGTTTCCCTGGTAGAGAAAGCCCAGGAAATAATCGATCAAAAAGAGGCCCTTGTTCTCCGGAAAAAGATGGAAAACGAGACCTTTACCCTCGAAGACTGGCTGGAACAGCTCAGATCGGTCAAAAAAATGGGCTCCCTCCAGTCCATGATCAACCTTATCCCCGGTATGGCCGGCCAGGTGAGCGAAGAAGACATCGACAAAGCGGAACTAAAAACCCAGGAAGCCATTCTTTCATCCATGACCCGGAAAGAAAGGGCCAACCACATCATGATAGGCCCCTCCAGGCGGGCCCGTATTGCCAGAGGCTCCGGAACCTCTGTGGCCGAAGTAGCCAGGCTGCTTAAAAAGTTTGATAAAATGAAGACGATGATGAAAAAAATGTCCAAAATGGGTAAAAACGCGCCCCAGTTAATGCAGTCAGGAGGGTGGTCCCCCCGGTAAGTCCGCTAAAATTCGTAATACACGAGGACGATGACTGTTGATATAAAAAAAATAAGAAATTTTTGTTATTTTTTCAAAATATTACATATTAATTCAAAACATTGTGGTATAATTCTATTTATGGGAGTATATTAATAGGGCTATACCGACTGAAAGGGGACATGAATGTACAATACGAAAAAGCTGGTTTTATTAACGTTATGGATCGCGGTATCCGCATCTGTCCTTTTGGCGGGAGGCCGGAAGGATAATGAATCACATGAGGTGGATAATCCCGCTGGTTTTACCGAATCCATTGATATTGAAGGCAAACCTTCGGGGAAATACAATTTTTACCTTGAAGCCAAGGATAAGGGGGGGAATACCACCCTTGCAGGGCCTGATAACATTTATATCGATCCCGCGTCGGATCTCCCTATCGCGAGTATCACGAATCCCAGGGAAAACATGCACGTCCAGGGGCACCTGAACATCGTTGGTACCTGCGTGGACGATGACGGCGTGGGCTATGTGGACCTGGTTGTCACCAGAGGCGCAGACGGCAAAGGGGAAGTGCTGGTTCAGGACCGGGCGGAAGGCGCCGAGTTCTGGTCTTACTTCCTGGATACGTCGGACCCGGTAAAATGGCCTGACGGCGTTTATACCATCACCGTCTGGGGCACCGATATCAACGGCCTTTCGGGCATTTCCGAGAATTTCCCCCTTAAAGAGCGCAAACAGCACCAGGTGTACTGGAATCTGGACCGCAGAAAGCCCGATACTGTCGTTACAAGCCACGAACTGGGCGCCCTGGTTTCCGGGAAAATCCGGGTAAAGGGCACCGTATGGGACGGCAACGGCGTGGACACCCTCGCTTATTCCACAAACGGCGGGAGCCGCTATAATTATCTTTCTATTAAGTATGATAAGAAAAGCGATAATTACACCTTCGATCTTGATATTGATACCAAGACGTTTGAAGACGGTCCTGCGGTAATCTGGTTCCAGGCACGGGACAAGATGGGCACCCTGGGCGCCGCGTCGCATCTGGTTTTTGTCGATAATACCGGCCCGGAGGTGCAGGTGGTTTACCCCGAAGCGGACGCTGTGGTGAACGGCATCTTTACCGTAGCCGGTTTGGCCCAGGACAGTGTGGGCCTTAAATCCCTTAGCTGGAAACTGGGCAAAGAAACCGGCGAATTCGTTTTGGTCACCGGGAATCCCTGGTGGGTCAAGGAATTCGATATCCGGGGCCAGAAAACCAAAAGCCTCGACCTGGAGATACGGGCTGTAGACCTTTCCGGCAACGCAACGGTGGCAAAACGGAAGATCCTGGTAGACCAGGACGCGGATCTGCCCAGGATCACCCTGCAGGAACCCGCTGCGGGAACGGTTATTTCCCCCCAGGGCATGAACCTTACGGGATTTGCCGGCGATGACGACGGGGTAGCCTCTGTTTTCTACGCCATAGACGCCGGGGAGCCTGTGGAAATATCCTGTTCCGGCTATTTCCAACTGGTTATTCCCGGTATACCTGACGGCATCCATAACCTGGACATCTGGGCCAGGGATATAACCGGGATTGAGGGGCCGAAAGTACAGGTAAAAGGCATCGCCGCTCCCGGTATCGTCCCTGAACCCCGGATTACCGGGGTGCGCTTCGGATCGGGCAAGACAGCGGCAACAGAGGAATTCTACACCGGCAAGGAACTCAACCCCGAATCCGGGGCGGTTTTGAACCTCACGGTGGACGCCGGGAGCGCTCTTTCCGCCATAAGCTGGCAGTTCGGGGATCACGACCCGGTTGCCACAGCCCTGAAAGGCTCCAAGCCCGGGGCCTTCTACCAGGACATCAGCCTCCCGGCGGATATCGACTACGGCCTGGTAAAGCTCCAGATCAAGGCGTCCGACATTTACGGCCGCGAAGGGATCTGGGACGAATACCTTTATATCACGGATCTTAGCACCCCTAATCCCGACGAAGTCGCCCAGGTACAGAGCAGGCCGTCCTCAGGGGCGGTACGGCTTGAAAGCCTCCGGGGCCAGCCCTGGCGGTCCGCCGCGAATGTCGGCCTTCCCAGGGGTTCCAAAGAACCTGTCCCCATTACCGCCGCGGTTTCTTCGGAAGCCCAAGTCGGTTCCGCGGTCTTTACCATAGGCGGCAGGACCGTAAAAGGTTCCGCCAAAGCCTCCCCTGAAGGGGGCTGGCAGATCAGCGCCGCTGTTCCCCAGGATCTTCCCGCGGGCCGCGTTCCTGTGAGCCTGGATGTGGTCCTTAAAACCGGGGAATCCTACCAGGTTTCAGATGAATTCTTTATCACAAGGCCCGCTGAAGGCAGGGTAGTCAATACAGGCAGAAACTTCCAGTGGGTCAGGCCGGATACCAGCCTGGGCGGCGGCCGCCTGCTTATTACCAGTTCCGGCGAACCGGTCATCGGTCTTTACAGCGGACGGCCCCTTCAAAGCGCCGAAATTTCAGGTTCCGGCGCTGAAAACCTGACTGTCAGGCTGGACGAGTACGGCAGGGTAAGCCTTAGAGCCGGGGGAGAAGGCAGTTTTGGCCCTGTAACCCTAACGCTTACCGACAAGGACGGTTCCGTATACGAAACCGGCCAGTACCAGTTCCTGGTGGATCTTTCCGACCCCGCCATCAGGCTGACAGAAGAGCTGGAAGGCAAATGGGTGCAGAACAAGGTCCAGGTCAAATTCAGCGCCAGCGACGCCAATGCCATTAAGGCCCTCGACTTTTCAATCAACCTGGGCGCTTCCTGGCAGGCCCTGCTCCAGAGCGACGAGCTTTCCCAGGTTCAGCCCGGGGTGGAACTGGAACGGACCCTGGACATCTCTTCCCTCCAGGACGGAGCGGTAAACGTGAACATCAGGGTTACCGACGAAGCCAACAGAGAGGGGGTACAGACCTTTTCTGTCCTCAAAGACACCCAGGCCCCGCAGCCGCAGCTTATTGTGCCGGTTTCAGGCGCCAGGGTTAACGGTACCATACGCATGGGTATCGCCCTTAAAGAGGGAGGCCGGCTTAGTTCGGTCAAGTACGAACGCCCTGAGCTTCAGAACGGCGAAGAGATCATACCGGCTATAAACCGGGATATTTACTCCGGCCCTGATCCTGATACGGAAAGCACGCCTTTTACCTTTGTGGACGTGCTGATGGACTCCCAGGAAATGCCCTTAGCGGCAAACATGAGCTTTATCTTCGAAGACGCCTCAGGGAACAGGTCTTCCCTGAATACCTGGCCTTTCATCATAGACCAGCAAATGGATATTCCTGTGGCGCAGATAAGCCTGCCTCTGGAAAACGAAGTCATCACCACCGATTTTGTCATTACCGGCATTATGTACGATGATGACGCGATAAAGCAGATTTACTGGAAAATCGACGACAGCGAGGAAAGCATCCTTGAAGCCGAAAACGGCTATTCCATACCTATCGTCCTTTCCAGCATGACCGACAACGAGCACACCGTAACGGTAACGGCAGAGGATATTTACGGCGTAAAAAGCGAGGCTGTAACGCGGAATTTCCGCATATCCCTGGAAGAACCCAAGGCCCAGGTGATGCTCCCGACTTTCGAGGAGATCATCAAAGGTACGGTGCAGATCTCCGGGGTGGCGTCGGACAAGAACGATATTGGACGCATCCAGATTTCGCTGGACAACGGCAACACCTACAACGACGCCTATGGCACTACCGAATGGCTGTACCAGTTTAATACCAAAATCCTCCAGGACGGAACCCATGTGGTCTTTGTCCGTGTATGGGACGGCTACAATATCACCGCCCTGTATTCGAGCCTTATCAACGTGGACAACACGGCTCCTGAAGTGGTGCTTGACGCGCCCCTTGACGGGACCGTAACTACCGGGCCTGTGTACATTACCGGACGGGCCATCGACCTTATCCAGCTTGAGGACATCACCATAGAACTGCGGAGCCTTGACGGGAACCCGGTTCCCGCGGAACTGGCTACACGCCACGCGGAGCCAGGCTCCATCCTTATGCAGCAAGTGGATCTCGCTTCCCTGCGGGACGGCCTGTATAACATCGAAGTATGGGCCATCGACAAGGCCGAAAACGTAACCAGGGTTTCCAGGAACGTGGAACTGGCGAAAGAGAGCCGGCGGAATTTTGTCGATATACTCTACCCCCTTAACGGCGAACACGTGCAGGGGACTTTTAACCTCTACGGCAACCTGGGAGGCATCGACAAGGCTACGCAGGTAAGCGTTCTGATTGACGGCAAAAACGCGGGTACCGAACCGGTTACCGAAGCCGGGTTCTACCGCTTCTCCCTGAGCAGCGAGCACCTGGCCGACGGGCTCAACCAGATCGTGGTGCGCAGCGACTTTGGCGGCAAAGAGACCGTCGAGTCCGAAATCCGCAGCATCTATTACCGCGCCGACGGCGCGTGGGTAACCATAGACAGCCTCAATATGGGCGATTTTGCCTACGAGCGGCCGTGGCTTACCGGCAGAGGGGGGTATTCCCTTACTGCCGAAGATGAGGAAACCCTTGCGGACAAAAAGGCCGACAAGGAACTCAAGAACTATATCAAGACCAAGACCCTGGACTACATCGATCTTTCCTTTGATAACGGCAAGACCTTCTTCCCTGCCGACAAGAGCCGCGAGAAGGATTCGGACTGGCGCTACCGCCTTGAAACCGGCGAAATGACCGAGGGCCTCCATTACCTTGTTGTCAGGGCCAATATGCTGAACGGCGAAACCGCCATTACCAGAACCCTGATCCAGGTTGACAAGACCCCGCCGAACATCCGCCTCGTTGCCCCCCAGGCCGGGGGCCGTTACAACCAGACCCTGGAATACACCGCGCTGGCAAGCGACGATGTGGAACTCAAGAGCCTTTCTTACCATCTGCGCAAAGGCGACAAGGCCCTCTACTCCGTGCCGGGCTTTATCCAGGGCCTCTACTTCGACTTCACCATACCGCCCTTTATCAGGCAGATCTGGAACAGCGCGCCGAGTATTTTCGCCGGCGGCGCTACGTACATGGACTTCGGCGTGGGCCTCTCGTTCTTTGACGACAATGTGAAACTGCAGGCCCAGTACGGGTTTATGACCCAGGAGATTTACGAGGGCATAGGCGGCGCCGGCCCTGTCCGCTACGGCGGCCACGTCCTGGGCTTCAAGCTTCTGGCCAATATCTACACCCTGCCTTTCGGCAGTATCGCGGGCCCCGACTGGGACTGGCTCTATGCGTCCTTTGCGTTAGGCGCAAATTTCTCGCTCTTTGACATAGCCCGGGAAGGCTACACCCAGAGCGGCAAACCCACCTGGATGAGCGCCGTCCTGGCGCAGATCGAGTTTCCAAAGGTAACGATTCCCAAACGGACCAAGCTGCGGACCTTCAGCCTCTTTACCGAAGGCCAGCTCTGGTTTGTGCCAACTGACGTTGACGCCGATGCTGTGGGCATTGATACGATTATCCCCCATGTGATAGTGGGGCTGAGAATATACGTCTTTTAACGTATATGCGTTATTAACAGAGGCTTTCCCAAAATTCCAGTTTTTGGGAAAGCGCTCTTAGATTTAGAGAGAGTTTTTGAGGAGGTGTTTATGTTCGGGTCAGGAAAAATTCGCGCTTTGCCGGCTGCTGTTGTCTGTATATTCTGTGTTGTTTCCGTAGCATTGTTTACTACCTGTAAACAGACAGTCGGGTTCGGGACGGAAATCGACTTTACCCCCCCGGTCCTGACCCTGGATCCGGGCCCGAATCCGCGGTATGTAAGGGAAGGCTCCGTACTTGAAGGAACCGTTACGGATAACATGGCGGTAACCGAAGTGGTCATAACCGATGAATCGGATCCCGCCAGGTATCTTGACGGGAAATTCCCGGTTATCGCCAGAGCCGTCATTAGCGGAAACCGGTGGCGGGCGGAACTCCATTTTACCCCTGACCGCAACGGCGACAAGATCGCAGCAGTAATAACCGCTTACGATAAGATGAGAAACGCCGGGGAAAATTCCATACAAACCATAAACTTAATTGTTGATATCAGCCCCCCGGTGTTCTCCGGGGTAGAGATTGTGCGCGCTCCTGCGTATGGAACTCTGGGACGCCTTGAGCGTCTGGAAGATAATGAGGATAAAACTGAATTGGGGCTCAAGACTCTGGAAAAAAACGATCCTAAAGCGAACGATTATAGAAACGTAAATGCCTACCAGAACGGCTGGTTCTATATCCGCGCCCATGTGTCCGAGATGGAAACCAATATTGGGCAGGATCAAGAGAAAGATGAGGATAATACTGTAATTCGTGTTGATCAGGTTTATATGAATATCTATGATCCCGATCATGACACGGAAGGCCAGGAACTTTTACAGGATCTTACCCGGGATGAAAGTATGGGCTCGCGTTTTACGCCGTATTGGCTTATAAAAACCGAGGATCTCATACGGGAAGGGGACGACAAGGGCTGGGACTATTCCAAAAGGCTTGCTGAAGGAGAGCGGCTCTACTTCC
>JAITEW010000332.1 GCA_031281855.1 Treponema sp. | reverse complement strand
AAAGCTCCCGTTTACCGAAAAAGAGGATCTCCGGGACGCCTATCCCCTGGGGCTCTGCGCGGTAAACGAAGAAAAGATAGTCCGCATTCATTCGTCATCAGGAACTACCGGTACGCCGGTGATAATCCCTTATACCCGGAAAGATGTGGACGACTGGGCTATCCAGTTCAGCCGGTGTTACGAGTACGCCGGGGTTACCAAGGCTGACCGTATTCAGATCACCCCCGGGTACGGACTCTGGACCGCGGGGATTGGGTTCCAGCTCGGGGCGGAACGGCTCGGGGCTATGGCTGTCCCCATGGGGCCCGGTAACACCGACAAGCAGCTCAAAATGATGGAGGACCTGAAGAGCACGGTCCTCTGCGCCACTTCCTCTTACGCCCTGCTTTTGGCTGAGGAAATCGAAAAACGGGGAATCAAAAGTAAGATCCATCTTAAAAAAGGCATCATCGGCTCCGAACGCTGGGGCGACAAAATGCGGAAGCGCATCGCCAGCGAGCTGGGGGTGGAACTTTATGACATCTACGGCCTCACTGAGATCTACGGCCCAGGTATCGGCATCAACTGCCAGAAGCAGCCGGGCATGCACATGTGGACCGATTACCTCTATTACGAAATTGTCAACCCCAAAACGGGAAAACCCGTCAAGCCCGGCGAAATCGGGGAAATAGTGATAACCACGCTGGTAAAAGAAGGGGCGCCTCTCATCCGTTACCGCACCCACGACCTTACCAGGGAGATCCCCGGCGCCTGCCCCTGCGGCAGCCCCTTCCCCAGGATCGATACCATACTGGGCCGCTCCGATGATATGGTCAAAGTCAAAGGGACCATGATCTTCCCAGGCAGAATAGACGAAGTGCTGTCGGCCATTCCCGATGTCTCAAGCGAGTATCAGATACAGATCGATCACCTTAACGGGAGGGACATTCTTAACCTCTTTTTTGAAACATCCCTCAAGGATAAGGACGCCAGGAAAAACCTGGAAAAAACAGTAGAAGACGCTTTTAAAGAAAAGATCGGCCTTACCCCTAAATCCATGGCAGTAGGAATGGGGGAGCTTCCAAGGAGCGAAAAGAAGTCAACCCGGATTTTCGATAACCGGTATTAAAACGGTTTACCTGCTGACAGAGGCCCGTCCGGCAGCTATCCGCATTCTCCGTTCATTGACCAGACGGCTCTGTTATGGAATAATGGCACCATACTGAAGGAGGAAAATGATGCTTCCTGTTATGTTACAATTGTACAATGTACGTGATGAACTGGCCAGGGACTTTGAAGGAACCCTTAAACAGGTCGCCGGGATAGGCTATACCTATGTGGAACTTGCCCTGGCTCAGTCTTACGGCAAGACCTCGTCCCAATTCAGGGCGGCGCTCGAAAAAGCGGGGCTCACCGCCATATCGGCACATGTACCGTTCCGTGATATGACCTCAGACAGCGAGAGGACTGTCGGCTTTCATCTCGATCTGGGCTGCAAATTTATCGTCATCCCCTTCCTTGCCGATGAGGACCGGAGCACAGGGCCTAATTATGAAAAAGTAAAAAGGGAAATTGCCAAACTGGGCGAGTTCGTCAACAAAAAAGGAGCCGTCCTCCTCTATCACAATCATGAATTTGAATTTACCGAATATAACGGCAAATATGCCCTGGATGATCTCTACAATTCAGTGCCTGCCAGCCTGCTTCAGACTGAAATCGACGTGTGCTGGGCCAAGGTCGGCGGGGTGAATCCTGCGGAGTACATCCTCAAGTATTCAGGCCGCGCGCCTGTGGTTCACCTCAAGGACTTCGACTCCTCCCAGGGGGGGAGGGTCAAGGCCGAGTACGATCTTATCGGGGAAGCCAAGAAAGTCCGCGCAGCCGGGGCCTTTCCTTTCAGAGCCGTAGGCCATGGCGTACAGGATATCCCGGGCATCCTCAAGGCATCTGAAAAAGCAGGGGCCGAATGGGTGGTAGTAGAACAGGATCTCCCCACTCCGGGCATGACCCCTATCGAATGCGCCAAACAGAGCCTGGATTATCTTAAAAGCCTTGCATGAACCTGTTCCCGTACAAACGGTCTGATTGACCAGAACACCCCAAGCATGGTAGTTTGTATGTTCCAGGGCGCTTAGCTCAGCTGGTTAGAGCACCACGTTTACACCGTGGGGGTCACATGTTCGAATCCTGTAGCGCCCAAATATTTAGCTTTTGAATCATGCCCGGAGGAGACCACCCGGGTATACTCGACGGTCGTTGCCTTCTTTTACGGACGCCCTGGCTCTACCTGTTCAGCCGGGAAAGCCGCGCGCAGGCTTCTTCCACGTCCGGGCGGTGTCCGAAGGCGGAGAAGCGGACAAAGGACTGGCCTGCGGGGCCGAAGCCCGATCCCGGAGTGGTAACTACCTGGCATTTATCAAGGATTTCCGCGAAAACGTCCCAACTGTCCCTGCCTGGGAAGCGGGCCCAGATGTAAGGGGAATTGCCGCCTCCTACGCAGGAGACGCCCAGGTTCTGCAGCGTTTCCCTGATGAGTTTCGCGTTTCCAAGGTAAAAATCGCAGAGCTGCCGGATTTCCTTTAAGCCTTCGGCGTCCAGGGCCGCGAGCCCTCCGGCCTGGGCGATATTGGAAGCGCCGTTGAAGATAGTCCCGGCGATCCGGGCCCAGTCGGCGTTGACGCTTTCGCCTCCTGCGTATTTGAGTTCTTTAGGGACCACAGTCCAGCCCAGCCGCACGCCGGTAAAACCTGCGGGTTTGGAGAAGGAATTGACCTCAATGGCGCAGGTCTTGGCCCCTTCAATCTCGTAAATGGTTTTGGGCAAAGCCGGGTCCCGGATGTATTCCGCGTAAGCGGCGTCGAAGATGATAAGCACCCCTTTCCGAACCGCCGCCTTTACCAGCGCCTCAAGCTGCTGCCGGTCCGCCACAGCGCCGGTAGGATTGTTAGGGGAGCAAAAGTAGAAGAGGCTGTTTGAAGGGAGCTTTTCCAGATCCGGAAAGTAGTTGTTTTCCGCGGTACAAGGGAGGTAGGTGATGCCCTGGTAGCCCGTACCGGCCCAGCCCCCTGCTGCGCCGATGAGCACCGACCCGTCTACGTACACCGGGTACGAAGGGTCCTGCACCGCCACAGGGGTCCCGGCGCCGAATAAGAGCTGGAGCCGCCCTATGTCGCACTTGGCGCCGTCGGAAATAAAGACCTCCTCAGGCCCGAAGGCGTTCTTATAAAACACGCCGGATATTTTTTCCCGCAACGCGAGAAGCCCCTCGTCCTGATACCCCGAATACCCTTCGGCTGTGGCAAGCTGCCTGGCCCCTTCTACCAGCCCTGCGTTGATATGGGGCAGTATGGGTTCAGTGGTGTTCCCAACCCCAAGGCTGATGATCTTCGCCCCCGGGTGCGCTGCAGCGTATTCCCGCCGGCGCTTGGCGATTTCCGGGAAAAGATACCCGGCTTTTATATTCGCAATGCACTTGTTCCGTTCAATCATACTTATCTCCTCCTGTTTGAATTTATCTTATTTGAATCTTTTCTATTTGAATCGTTTCAAGGCTTCCAAATCCAGGGTGGCAAAATAGTCATCCACCGTTTCGGGCCGCCGGATCTGCACGACCGAGCCGTCAGGGCGCAGGAGGAGTTCGCCGCACCGGAGTTTGCCGTTGTAGTTAAAACCCATGGCCCTGCCGTGGGCTCCTGCGTCGTGGATGATCACGAAGTCGCCCGCTTCGCCTGTGTCGATTTTCGGGAGCTTCCGCTGGACGGCGAATTTGTCGTTGTTTTCGCAGAGGCTTCCGACTACGTCGTAGATCCCGGTTTCGGGAGCTGTTTCTTTGCCGGGGACGGTGATGTGGTGGTAAGCGCCGTAGAGGGCCGGGCGCATGAGGTCCGCCATACAGGCGTCAAGGCCGATGTACTCCCGGTAGATGTGCTTCGCGTGAACGGCCCGGGCAGCGAGCCAGCCGTAGGGGCCTGTAACGGGCCTGCCGTACTCGGTATGGATAGTCAGGCCCAGGCCCGCAGGCGCGGCAATTTCGTCATAGAGCTTTCTCAGCCCCGATGCCAGGGCGTCCCAGCTTACCGCTTCCTGTTCCGGCCTGTAGGGTATCCCCAGGCCGCCGCCGAGGTTCACGAATTCGAGGCTTACGCCGCATTTGTTTTTTATCTCCACAGCAAGTTCAAAAAGAAGCCGCCCGGTCTCAAGGTGGTAATCCAGGCTGAGTTCGTTAGATGCCACCATGGTGTGGAGCCCGAAGCGCTTCACCCCTTTCTGCTTAAGGAGCTTATACCCCTCAATCAGCTGCTCTCTGGTAAAACCGTACTTGGCCTCTTCGGGCTTTCCGATAATGGCGTTTCCCTCTTTGAGCGGCCCGGGGTT
>JAITEW010000331.1 GCA_031281855.1 Treponema sp. | reverse complement strand
GTTTCGGCATTGGTATCCATGATGTTATCCCAATACCCCGCCTCCGCCAGAATGATCCCTTCCTTTTCAAAGGCTTCCCTGGTTGCCTTTATCATAGCCGCATCGTTGATGTCTATTTTGGGCACATACGCCGCGGTAAAACCCTTTTCCTTATGCTTCCGCGCCAGGAGGACAGGGTCTCCCCGGCTCCCATGGCTTTCACCGGCCCCGGCTGCTTTTTCATCCGCCATAAACACCGGCCCGCCGAATCTAATCATATACACGCTCCTTTCCAAATGGTTCAACTAATACCATTTAACTTAGATGATATAAGCTATGATACATCTTAGCATGTCTGTTTGTCAAGTGAGAGGATACTGAACTATTATCACTATGGAAAACGGGTCACGTTTAGCCCCTATACCGGCAGCGCCCTCCGGGACCACAGGCTGTTCATCAGTACCCGTGCGGCGCCTTTGGCGGTGCTGTATTCGTCCATGGCCCCTGCCTGGAGGACCAGGCCGCGGTCGGTTTTGGCGGTCAGGTGCTCTTCCATAGAGGCTTTTATCAGGTCCAGAAACCAGGGGCCGCTCCTCATGAGGCCGCCGCAGAGGAGGACCCTGTCGGGGTCCAGGATGTTGACTGCCATAGAGAGCCCTATGCCGATGTTTTCAGCGGCGGAGTTGACGATTTTAAGGGCCGGACCGTCGCCGGATTCGGCGGCGTCGAAAACCATTTTGGCGTTAATCCCCGCGGCGTTGCCCCTGCAGAGTTCGGCGATTTTGGAACGCGCGTGGTGGGCGATGATGGTCTGGGCCTGCCGGGCGATGGCTTCGCCCGAGGACAGCGCTTCAAGGCAGCCTGAGTTGCCGCATTTGCAAAGAGGGCCGTCCCGGTCCACCACGCAGTGGCCCAGCTCCCCGGAGATGCCCCCGGTTCCTTCATACACTTCCTCGCCGGTGATAATCGCGGCCCCGATGCCGTAGCCCAGATTCACGCAGAGGGTGGTGTGGATCTCGTCGGCCCCGAACACGGCGCTCTCGTTTACCGCCAGGGCCTGGGTGGAGTTCTTTACCAGCACAGGATAGGGGACTCCGGCCTGGAGCCAGTCCTGGAGAGGTATGTCCTTCCACCCGAAATCGGGAGCCACGATGACCTTCCCTGTCCCTTTCCCGATAAGGCCCGGCATGGCGAAGCCCGCGCCCAGTATTCTTTCAGGATCGATTTTTAATTTTTTGACAAACCGGAGCATGAGTTTTTTTACATGAGAGATAAATTCCTTTTCCGGAAAAGGATCGCCTGTAGGCTCCTTCATGGAGACCGTTTCAGCGCCTGCCAGGTTATTCACCACAATGCGAAGCGCGCTCCGGCCTATGTCCACGCCGATATAAAAAAAACGGTCCGGATCTACAGCCAGAATTTCCGGCTGCTTCCCTACCCCGAATTCCCCTTTCCCTATCGAACGGATCACTTTTTTCTCAAAAAGGTCGTCCACAATAGCCATAACCGTAGGGATAGAGAGGTCCACACGCTTGGCGATAGCCGCCCGGTTAATAGGCCCTTCCCTGACGATACAGCGGAACACGTTGTACTTGTTGGTCTGGGCAATCTGAAACTGATTCAGTTTTTTATCGTAAGGCATAGTATGAGATTACCTGTATTGCAAAGATACGTCAACTTAGATATTCTAACTTAAGGCGGTTTTGAAACTGCCTGCTCAAGGGGAATTAGGTATGAGTTACCGTTTAGGCATCAACCTAGGTTTTGCCATTAACAAGTACATAGAACCTGAGGTGTGGACCCGTATTGTCAGGAAGGATCTGGGGCTGAAGTACGTGCAGTTCGTAGCGGACCTTCTGAACCCTTTCTGGCCAAAGGATTATATTGCGGACCAGATCAAACGGATCAAAGCCGCGGCAGGGGAATACGGTATCGTCATCGAAAGTCTTTTCACTTCGTCTTTTACTCGTGTGAACCACTTCATGAATCCCGATGCTGAAGCGCGGAAATTCTGGCTTGACTGGTTCAAACGCTTCCTGGACATAGGGAGCGAACTGGGGGCGAAGAACGCGGGTTCCCATTTCGGCATCATGACCTTCGACACTTATAATAATGAAGACAAACGCAAATTCATCCTTGACGAAGGGGTGAAGGCCTGGCAGGAACTAAGCTTCTACGCAAAGGAGAAGGGCTATGACTGCCTCATCTTCGAGCCCATGAGCGTTCCCAGGGAGATGGCCAACACTGTCGAAGAAACCCTGGAACTGCTGGACAGGGTCAACGCCCGCTGCGGGGTTCCCCTCAGAGTATGCCTGGACGTGGGCCACGCGCCGCATCCTTCCCAGCGGGACCCCTACACCTGGATTGAACGGCTCGCGGCGTTGAGCCCTGTTATCCATCTCCAGCAGACGGTTCTTAACAAATCGAACCACGCGCCTTTTACGGCTGAACACAACAGTTCCGGGATCATCACAAGGGAAAAAGTTATGGAAGCTGTGAAGAAAGCGGGCTGTACCGGCGCCCTTTTCGCCTTTGAGATTTCCCACCGTGAGCATTGGGATACGGATTTCCGTATCATTCAGGATTTGAAGGAAAGCGCCGCTTATTTCCGGCCCCTTATCCCAGAATAGAGCTGTTCGATAACCCGGTTGGTTATCGAACAACTCTTGCAATTTCTCGCCTTTGGGCTGTGAAATTGCTGTTTTTAGCGGAATTTGTTCAGAAACTGAAGGTTTCTGAACAAATCTATTAGAGCGCCTGTTTTTTCAAAAGGAATGAATTAAGGATTGAATCAATGAAGACAACGATGATGGCCTGCAATCTCCACGGTATCGGGGATCTGCGTTACGAGGAGGTCCCGGTTCCGGAGCTTGAAAAAGACGAGGTCCTGCTCAGGGTAAA
>JAITEW010000308.1 GCA_031281855.1 Treponema sp. | reverse complement strand
AAACGCCCCCTTTTTACAAGCAAAGGGGGCAAAAGGAGCGATTATGGCAACAAGACACGGAGGCATCCCAGGTTCGGATGCGGAATTCGACATGTTCGTCAGGAACATCCTCATGTATGTGTCCATGAAGTGCGACAGCAACCCGCCGGTATGGACCCATATCCCTCAGGAGCCCAGGGCGGCCTTGGCTGAACAGTACGGGGCCTGGCACGCGGCCTACGAGATTACCCTTATGCCCTGCACCAGGCCGCAGATTGCGGAGAAAAACCGGCTCCGAAAAGTGCTTGAAAAGGAAGTCAGGAACTTCATCAACATCTATCTGCGCTACCACCCTGCGGTAACCGAAGAGGACAAACGGAATATGGGTCTTAACATCCCGGACACAACAAGGACGCCTGTGGAGGTCCCCGATGAAGGGCCGGTGTTCCTCATTGTCCAGCTTGGGCCCCGGACCCTGGGGATCAACTACCAGTACGGGCAGGGCCGCAAGGGTTCCAAGCCCCCTGGGGTCAAGGGCGCCCGGATCTACTACGGGGTCTTTGACCGGCCCCCTGGGGACCCGGACAATATATTCCCCGCCTCAATCTGGGCGACCCGCTGCCCCCATGCGATAACCTTCCGTGAGACGGACCGGGGCAAACGGGCTTACTTCGCCCTGCGCTGGGAAGCCGAACGCGGCGGGGAAAAGGGCCAGAGCGGTTGGAGTGAAATAGCAAGTGAAATTATTCCCTAACCGCTCTACGCAAGCCAGCGGTCCACTACCTGCTGCCGGTATTCGGGGGACAGGGACTTAAAGAAGGCGCTGTAACCGGTTACCCGCACTACCAGATCAGGGTACTTGCCGGGATCGGCGTGGGCTTCCAGGATCTTGTCTTTAGATACCACGTTAATGTTGATAAGGGTCCCGCCCATGCGGTTATGGGCCCTGATGAGGGCTTTGATGTTTTCGATGCCGCCCATTTCCTTCGCCAGCCTCGCGTCAATATCAACCTGCAGGGGTACGGAATTGCCCCAGCCGCATTGCACGCCCGCGACGGCGTTCGCTTTGGCTGTAGGGGCGGTCCCGCCGCCGGGGAGGAAACCGGGGTCGGGATCGGCGCTGTGGGAGATCTCGGCTCCCGCAAAACGGCCGTTAGGGGTAGCGCCCAGGTTTTTCCCTCTTGAGTAAACATCGCCGTGCGAGAAGATGCCCGGAATGACGGTAAAACCCAGTTTCGTGGGGGTCTGCCGCATAAGGCCGGTGTAGAGTTCCGAGATGTACCTGGCATACCCGTCCGCGGCCGTCCCCCCTGCGCCGTACTGGGGGACGCTTTTCAGCATGAGCCTCGTATCTTCCGCCCCCTGGTAGTTATCCTTGAGAACCTGCCTCAGTTTTTCCCACGAAAGGCGCTTTTCCTTTACCACCCGCTGCTCAATAGCGGCAAAAGAATTCGCCGCTGTCGCCAGGGCAACGCCGTCGCAGGTAAAGTCCAGGATATCGACGCCGCCGTGGGACATGTCGATGCCCCGCTCGATGGGCCCGTGGGCCACAAGGTCAAGGACGATTTCCGGTACGTTGTTCCATTTATACCGGTAGTGCCAGTCAGCGGCGTCCTTGACGATCTGAACCGCTTCGGCTATACGCTGCTCGTAATACCCCTTGAGGCGATCCATGCTGTATTCGCCGCCGGCGTCAAGCATGTCGTCAAGGGCCAAAAGCAGGGGCTGAGCCAGGCAGAGCCGGGTAACATCCTGAAGGCAGTACTCGATGCCCGGCAGGGCGGTCCAGTTACAGCCGACCTTGGCCCGCATGCGCGCAATGCTGGCCGGATGGCCGTTCCGCATATACCCCGTATCAAGGCCCCCTGAAAGGGAATAGCATACCCCGGTGCCGTCTTCAAAGAGGTACTGCACCGCTTTGGTAAAAAGCTCGTCATTGGTATTCTCGTGGATACGCAGGGCCAGGTTATTCGGAATATTGAGCCGGTGCTGGCCTTCAAGGATGAGGAACGACAGCTTTGTGGAAACATCCTTTCCTGTAAGAGGGTCCTGACCGCCTATGGTGTGGTAGTGGGGATCGTTGAAGAACAGGGAAGAAAAATACCAGACAACTTCATCATCGTTCGTAAAGAGGCCCTTTGCGGCGTCATCGTCGTAGTAAGGCTGCAGGAGGGTATCGATTTCCTGGCCCGCGCCGCCGTTGTGGTACATGCGGTCAATGTCCTGCCAGTGGACTATCCATTGCAGGGCTTCCCGCAGGGTCCTGGGGGCTCCCTGGATAAGGTACTCGTCAATACCGGCGATAGTTGTGTAATGGGCTTTAAGCTCCGGGTCCCCGGTTTCAGCAGCGGCCTTCCGCAGCGCGGCGGCATGGCGGCCGATATAGCGCTGCGCGGCTTCCACAACCCGGGCCTCGCCTTCGTAGAAAGACGGGTCTTCCGGATTGTTGAGCTTCTGAAACCGGCGTATTTTTTTGAGGATGCCGCCCCAGCCCAGTTCCAGCCCAATCCGCAGATCCGGGCCGCAGTGGTTCATGCCGTAGAGGATGCCCATAGACAGGTTGTACGTTTCGCCTTTTTTCTCAAGCTCGTAATTGCGGTTCTCTGGCCGCCAGCCTTCGCTGATCCTGGACTCCCGGATCCAGCAGCCCGCGAAGGCGCTGGCAGGGTGAAAAAACACCGGATGGTGATCCAGGAAATTCGCAAAGGTTTTGGTTATCGCTTCGATGCCTACCACCATATTGCAGGAAGGGTCCGTAACCTTCTCAAATCCCGGTTCAAGATCCAGGGGAATGTTCCCGTGATCGTCTGTATCCCAGTGCCCTCCAAGGCGGCGGAGCTTTTCATCGTTGAACTGCATTTTAAGCTCATGCAGTTCCCTGATTTTCGCGTTATAGTCCGACATACTGTCCTCCTCTGCCGGATCGCGCCGGCATACTTGCCTACGGTTTCCGGGAAACGCCCCGGTCCTGGTTAAACACCGCCACATAACGGGCCGCCAGATCCTCCAGCTCTCTGATGCGCTCAGGCGGCGGCGTACTGCACTGGCCGGCGAATTCCTCGTTGAGAGCTTCATACTTGACCTTCGCAAGGCCGTGGTAAGGGATGAGCTGAAAATACTGTATATTTTTCAGCTCTCCTGCTGTACGGGCAATGCCTTCGATTTCTTCATCCGTATCGTTAACGCCCCCCACACAGGGGGTGCGGACCGCCAGCCCGCCCTGAAAACATTCAGCCAAGGCGCGCAGGTTTTTAAAAACACACTGCCTGTCCGCGCGGACAAAAAACCGGTAGATTTCAGGCGAAAAACCTTTGAGATCATACATGATGAAATCCAGGTACGGGAGAAGCATCTCAAGCTGTCCAAAGTTATAATTTCCGGCTGTCTGCAAGACTGTATGAACGCCTTCTTTTTTGCAGGATTCCAGAATATAAGCAAGAAATTCGTTCTGCAGCACCGGTTCGCCGCCCGAAAAAGTCACCCCTCCATGGGATTCGTCATAATAAACGCGATCCTCCAGGATAGTATGCATCAGATCTTCTGCGCCGATCATCCGGCCTTTGAGAACCAGCGCGGAAGAAAAACATTCCGCGGCGCAGCGCCCGCAGCCGGAACACCGGTCCCTGTCGATAACATGCTTCCCGTCTTGTACGATCTGGGCTTTTTCGGGGCAGACCTCGAAACAGCGGCCGCACCCTATACACCGGGCAGGGTAAAACTCTATCTGCGGCATTCCCGACAATGATTCGGGATTGTGGCACCACATACAGCGGCAGCTACAGCCTTTGAAAAAGACCGTGGTCCTGATTCCCGGGCCGTCGTGGACCGCGAAACGCTGTATGTCGAAAATGATTCCCTTACGATCCATAACTACCATGGGACAGGAAAACCCTGCCTTTAATTATTCTACTTTTTTATACTGATAGATGCAATTCCCTGTTTCGTGCAAAAAAAACAGCCGCGGACACCACGGAGAAAACCGGGGGGTTCGATCAAAACCTCCTGGGGCTCCTGCGGTCTGCGGCTGCCTTTGTTCGTTTATACCAAACGGCTATTTCTTGTTGATCAGCCGGATACGCTCGTCGTAAAGCTGCTGGGCGCCGGTAGCGGTGTTTACCTGGCCGAACTGCACCCGCTGGTAGATCAGAAACTCCTGGCTCACCATTTCCGCGTCGTTAGGGGTATGGTCGGTTTCGGGAGACGAGAAGGGATCGACAATCTCGCCGAGAGCGGTTATCTTTTTATCCGTGTCGCT
>JAITEW010000196.1 GCA_031281855.1 Treponema sp. | reverse complement strand
TAACCAGCATGGTCCTCCTGCCAAGGCGGATCGTCTTTCCGCCTGTCTCCCTGCGGCGGCCTGTTTTAAAATCAAAAACCGGAAGGGTTACTTCTCCGCCTGCCAGAAGGGTAAGGAGCTGTTCGTTGAGGAAAGGAACGTCCAGGGCTTCAAGACATTCAAAATCGGGCTTGCCGTTTTCATCCAGCGGGGTCTTGTCGGTCCCTATGTAGTAGTCGTCCAGGGATATTGCAATAGGTTCTATGCCCATTACCTTGAGCGCGATGGAAAGCCGTTTCGCCGTAGTGGTTTTGCCTGAGCTTGAAGGCCCGGCTATAAGGATCGTCCTGACAGTCTCTTTTTTTGCGTAAATACGATCCGCGATTTCGGCGAGTTTTTTTTCCTGGAATGCCTCTGCAATGCGGATATATTCCCTGATGGTCCTGTCGGATATCATCGTGTTGAGGTGGCCTACGGCGTGAACCCCCACGATGCGGCCCCATTTTTTGTACTCGTTATAAACTGCGAAAATTTTGGGGCTGTCCTCAAAAGGTTCGATTTTTTTTCCTTGTCCTGATGCGGGGAAACGAAGCAGAAAACCGTCCTGGTACATCATGAGTTCAAATGCGTCAAGGAGGCCGGTTCTGGGCGCCAGAGGGGCGATGTAGAGATCCACAAATTCCTTACATTCGTTGATAAGAACCCTGGATTCGCTTCTGTCATCAAGGAGCAGTGCGGTATCGTTCTGGCGGTTTTCCCTGAAACGTTCCAGAGCTTCGGCATAAGCCATGTAGCGGTAAGAAATAGGGAGATCCTCTTTCACCAGTTTCCGCATTTCGGCTTCAAGGTCCCGGATTATTTCAGGCTCAAGCTGCTTCCCTTCGGTAATGGGGTAGTAATAACCGTGCCCCAGGGAATGGCCTACATACAGATCCCGCTCCGGGAAAAGCCCCCTGGCGGCCACTGCCAGGAGGAAAGCCAGGGACCTGCGGTAGATGGCAACCCCGTCATGGGAGTCCAGAAGTACCGGCTCAAGGACGGTGTTGACCTCAAGCCTCGTAGAGAGAGGGAGGATCTCGTTGTTGGCCCTTACGGCCCCCAGGGGCCCCGGCAGGACGCCGAAATGGGAAACCAGCGATTCGGCCTGGGTCCCTACAGGGCAGCTCAAAACCTCTTCCCCTTTGTCTTTTCTTATCCGTATCTCCAGATCTTTCATACGATTACCATCGATTACCATTCGTGAGCGCGGTATTTGCCTTTCGGCTCGATAATGTTAAACGTTTCCCCGGAAGGCTCAATAACATAAAAACCATTTTTCAGGGCATACGTCTTTTCGCTTTCGCTGAAAACCACCCCCGCAACAGCGCCCAGGTATATACGTTTATCGTTGTGCAAATCCGCGTATTTGCGCAGTTTTTCCATGCGTTCAACGTGGCTGTTTATGTCGTCAATAGTGGGCTTGGTTTTGATCTCCACAGCCATCACCTTGTCGCCGTTTTCCAGCAACGCGTCGACTTCCGTGAATATATCATGTTCCCTGTCTTTGATTTCGGTACGGTTTGCCCTGGTAAAGGTAAAACCCAGGTCCTCAAATTTCGCTACCAGGTTCGGTATAACCATATATTCGACCATATCGCCAAAACGGTTGGTAAGTTCCCCCATCCGCCTCGCGATCTCTTTCTGGCTTTCCCTCAGTTCCTTAAAGCCCTGGGTGTTTTCCCTGACCAGCGCCCAAATCTCGTCAGCAACAGGTCTCCAGTCCGGTATCGTTTGTTCCATATTTTACTCTCTATTCCTAAATATACCGCCTTTCAGGCCTTTTGGAAAGCGCGGAAAAAAGGGCCCGCTCCCGGGTACTGCTACAGGTCTCCCAGGAAATTCCTGATAAGCTCCAGTTTGAGCTCCCTGAGCTTCCCGGTAACGGAAACCTTATAGATATGGGGGTTGAGGATGCGCTTGTAGCTCTGGTCAAGCGATTCAAGCTCCTGCCGGACCCGGGCCCTGATATCCTCCAGAGAGGGCTCTTTAGCCAGGACGTTTCCGTTTTCCATACGCTTACGGAGCAGGGGTTCGGCGCTGCCTTCGACGGTATGGGTAAAATGCCGGTAGTCGGCTGAAGGATGCCAGAAGGCATAGGTGTTCCCTTTTTCAACAATGTCGGGATTTTCGGAATCCTCCAGGGAAAGGACGTCGGCTACCAGCATGCCCTGGCTGTCGCGTATGCGCCATACCTGCTTGACTCCGGGATTGGTGGTCTTTTCGGGATTGTCGGAAAATTTCATAGCAGCCTCAAGCCTGCCGGTTCCGTCATCCCTGGCAGCCAGCTTGTATACTCCCGTAAAGGCCGCTTCGGTGCCGCCTGTGACCATCTGGGTTCCGACGCCCCAGACATTGACCGGAGCCCCGGCGTTGGTGAGGGTTTGGATTATGGATTCGTCCAGATCATTGGAAACCGAAATCGCCGCCTTATGCAGGCCCGCAGCGTCAAGGATCTTCCGCACCTCTATCGAAAGATAATGAATATCCCCTGAATCAAGGCGCACTCCGAAATTTTTACCCTTTCCAGCCAGTTTCTTTCCTACCTTCACGGCGTTGAGTATCCCGCTTTTGAGGGTGTCGTAGGTATCGATAAGGAACACTGTTTTGTCAGGGTACATATCGGCGTAAGCCTGAAAAGCCTCTTCCTCGCTGGGGAACGCCATGACCCAGGAATGGGCCATGGTCCCAAGCACAGGGATGCCGAATTCCTTCCCTGCGAGGACATTGGATGTCCCGGCAACGCCCCCGATATAGGCGGCTCTGGAAGCGGACATAGCGCCGTCCGCCCCCTGGGCCCTGCGGAGCCCGAATTCCATTACAGCGCCTTTGCCCGAAGCCAGCCAAACCCTGGCGGTTTTTGTGGCAATGAGGCTTTGGAAATTAATGGTATTAAGGAGCATGCCTTCGATAATTTGACATTCAATAAGACCGCTGTCGATTCTGACCAGAGGTTCGTTGGGGAAAACCACGCTTCCCTCGTCTGCGGCCCAGAGGGAGCCGGTGAACCTGAAGTCCCCCAGATAGCCGAGAAAAGCCTCTTCAAAAATGCCGAGGCCCCTGAGGTAATCCAGGTCTTCAGGCGAGAATGAAAAGCCCTGAAGCTTTTCCAGCAGCGATCCCAGGCCGGCGAAAATAGAAAAGCCCCCTCCAAAGGGCTGCCGGCGGTAGAACATTTCGAATACCGCCCGGCTGTTCATATTTTTTTTCCAGTAACCCTGGGCCATAGTAAGCGAATAGAAATCCGTGAAAAGCGCGGAACAGCCGCCGCAATTGTCCGGGGTTTCCGTTTTATTATCAATCATTATGGTGTCCTCCTTTTTATACTATAGCGGAAACAGATGCCTGAACAAGAGCGCTAGGCGATCATCTCCCTGGTTATGCCGAAACATCTGCCCGAGCCCGGGAACTCCGATTGACATTTGCCGGTTTTTCCGTTATAGATATATGAGTTTGTTTTTTGGGCCCATAGCTCAGTTGGTTAGAGCTGCGGACTCATAATCCGTAGGTCCCTGGTTCAAGTCCAGGTGGGCCCAAAAAACAAGTCCTTATATTATAAGGAATTAGCTAACAAGTCTTTGTCGCCGGAAGAACCGGCGCAAGGGCTCCTAATCAAAGACTGGGAATTTTAGTGAGAAAAATTCCAACTGGCATGTGCGGATTATCACCCAGTTTACCAACAGTAATTTTACACTCAAAACGTCCAGGACCATTGAACACCCCGCTTTACTGACCGTAGCCTAAGCAGCATACAAGCCTTAATAGGAGTATCCGCCTTGACTGCTTGGTTTCATATCTTCCCTGTCTGTACCGTTTCTATACCGGTTTTGTTTGACAATCGTTTAATACCGTGTTACGCTGGAAACTGTAAGGGTACCCAAGATCCAGGAACATAA
>JAITEW010000182.1 GCA_031281855.1 Treponema sp. | reverse complement strand
CCCCTTTGGGGCGGGGGGGGGGGGGTGTGGGGGGGGGGGGGGGGGTGGTCGGGGGCCAGGGGCCAGCCCAGTACCTCCTGAGATATTACGATGAAGGGAACCCCAACAACGAGGATCAGCGGGAGATAATCGTGGCCTTAGGCGAAGCCGGCTCCGCCGGGGCGGTCCCGTTCCTTTCGGATCTTATCAGGAACAGCGAGGCCCGCATGGTTCTCCGCATGGCAGCCCTGGACGCGATGGCGAAAATAGGCGACCCCGCGGGGCTGGACGCTGTCATAGAAGCCGTCTCGGCCTCTGACCCCAACGTGCGCGCTTCCGCCATTGCCGCCCTGGGCCCCTTTTCCGGAGACGCGGCGGATAAAGCCATCCTCGACGGTTTTAGGGATTCCTACTACCGCACCCGCATCGGCGCTGCCGCCGCGGCAGGGAAGCGCAAGCTTGAGGCCGCGGTGCCGTATCTCCGGTTCAGGGCAGAAAACGACGATGTCCCTGCAGCCAAAGACGAGGCTATCAAGGCCCTTGGCGCCATAGGCAGCAGCGATGCCATGGCCATCCTGGATTCCCTTTTTTCGGAACACAAAAACTCAGACCGTGTGCGCATTCTCGCAGGCGAAATGCTCCTTCTGAACGACGCGCCGGGCTGGGCTTCCAAAGTCATCGCCGAACTTGAAGACGCCAAAAACCGCAAGCAGACCCCTCTTTATAACGGTTTTCTCAGAATTCTGGGCCCCAGCCTTTCGCCTTCCCTTGAGGACCTCGCAAAACGGTTTTTCGCATCAGGTACGGTGATAGAAAAATCCTATGCCCTGGACATGACGGTAAACAACGAGTTCCGCGGCCTTGCTGAGGATGTGCGCCAACTCCTGGACGAAAAGAAAAACGGCGCCAGCCTGGCCCGCAAAGCCAGGAGCACCCTGGACAAGCTGGGGCTGGACGCGGAAGAGGCAACGGCGGCGCAGTAAGAGGTGGTAGGAAGGGGGGATAAGTTGTTTCTGCGCTAAACTTGATTCAACGCAGTTCTTAGGTTATTTAAGCTTCTGCCCGGCCTCTGAATGCTCTTTCTCACCCTCTCACCCTTCCTCTGATTGTTCTGCCGCCGCGTTCCAATACCCATTCGTCCTTGTAAAGCTTGAAAAGGGCCAAAAGCCTTCCTGAACGGGGATCATGCCAACTGATATTGCCTTCAGTGTCCAACTGGATGAACCAGGGTCCTGAGAGTATGCGCTCAGGAAGGCCGGGGCTGCGCTCCAGGGACCGGGCCTCCTGGAAGTCTGAAACGCGGTACAGCACGGCGCCGCTTCCGCCCAGGGAAGACGCAAGGAAACCTGATGTTTCTGCTATGGCAAACTGGGTGTCTTCACCTGGGTGACCGGCAAGGGTCCGGGACTGGGAAGGGTTTGATGTGTTAATAACCACAAGGGACGAACCGAAGCTGTTCCCGTCGCGGCTTATAATGCCGCCGTAAGTAGCGCCTGAAGCGCCGCGGTAGATTTTCGATCCTACCGCGGCGGGTATAGTCAGAGGGACAGTTTCCCCTGTAACGATATTGACCGTTAAAAAGGGGCTGTTCCCGGCCCCGGCGCTCCGTCCGAGTATGACGGTATCTTCATTGATAAAAACCGCGTCCTGGGAACCAGGCGCAGAATAGGTAAAAATCAGCCCGCCGGTTTTACGGTCCAGTACCGAAAGGTTTCCTACAGCGTCAAGAAAGAGGCAGCGGTCCCCCAGCATGGAAACCGCCCTGAGCGGGAAGCGCAGGGTGATCTTGTCGATAAACTCGTCGGTTACAGCGCCGCTTTCGGGAGAAGCCTGCAGGGTTTTTACAAGCGGGAAGGCCCGGGTGTTGCCGGACTGCCAGAGAAGAAAAGGCGAGTCTTCCCCGGGGTCCGAAGCAATGGAAGTATAGGGTCCGGCGTCATTCAAGTATAGGACGTTTCGCGAATCGATAAGGGTATAGTCCAGAGGAAGGAAACCGATTTTCGAATCCCCTGTAAGAAAGGCCAGGGCTTTGGATGACGCCGCGGCTTCGGTAATTTGTTCCTGGTTCAGTACATCCATGATCCTGAAGCTTCCGTTCTGGTTGAAAATAAGGACCCTTCCGTCGGCGGTCCCCAGAGCCGCGGAACTCGGGGACGCTATTGCTCCGGCGCTGAGCTGGGGCAGGCTGGACGGAGCCTGGCGGCGGTTCCGGGTTTCAAGCCTTCCTGAATTAGTTATAGCAAGATGGTACAGCACAACCGGACCCGGCTGCGGGAGCGAACCGGGAGCTCCGGACAGGGAACTGATGCAGACAAATTCGCTTGATTCGCTGTTTCCGGTTATGATCCTCCCGGTTATGCCCCTTTCCCGCAGGATTACCGCTCCGGAAACGGCGTCAAGAACCACCAAGCCCTGGGAGTCAAAACCAATGAAAAAGCGGTTGTTTCCCAGCAGCGCCGGAGAAACAATATTTGACGGGACCTCAAAGCGCCTGATTTCTTCTTTTAATTCAAGGTCCCAATAGGAAAGAATCCCTGAAGAAAGATAACAGATCATTGTCCGTTCCAAACGGCCTGTAGCGGCAAAGGAAACCTGTCCGGTCAGGCTGTCCGGGGATTCCAGGGCTTCCCCGGTTTCGGGATGGATAAAGGCGACGCCGGTATGGCCGCTTCTTGCGGCTAAGAGAAAATTGCCGGCTCCGGAATAATTGATATACGCCACAGGGTCCCTGAAGCTCAGGGTAAAGAGGTTCCGCATGCTTTCGTAGTCCCACGCTGAAATGCGGTACAGCGCCATGCCGTCGCTTTCGATAACAGCAACCTGGGATTTCCCGGGCCTTAGTATCATGGAAACGATGCTGAAAGGACTCAACTGGAACCTTTTGACAGCGGCGTTTTCGCCGCTGTCCCAGATATTCAGAAACCCGTCCGCCCCGGCGCTGAGTATGCGCCCCTGGCTGTCGCAGATAACGGCGTTGACCGTTCCCCGGTGCCCGCCGGGCATATCGGCGCGCTGGGATTGCGAAGCCCTGGTCTGGGCCTCCGCAGCAGGGATTCCGGTACAGGCGGCAGCAACAACGAAAAAGAGACAATAAAGCCTTGGGCTTTTCATTTTAATTCCTCAGGACGCATCATGTTTTTAACTGAAAGATAGGATCTCACCCTCAGGGCGGTAAAAATTTCATTCTTCGGATGTTTTATATAATCATCAAGGGTCTTTTGATAAAGATCCCTGGAAATTTTCATCACCGCGACTTCTTCTTCTTTTTTTGCGCCTTCTCCGGTGTTCCGGCTCCTTGAAATTCCGTGGATGTGGAATTCGAGGCTTGAGTCCGAAGAACCGGCGTACCAGGTTTCTATTTCATCTTCAGGATAGGTTTCTTCGGCTTTAAGCTGGAGGTAGTATTTAATGGCCTCCACCGCTGCGGGCTCAAGGCTGTCCCGTAAAACCATGAGCCTGTCCGCAAGTTCAGGATATCCGATAACGGTTTCCTTTTTCAGAGGGTTTTTGTCAGGAGCTTCCTTTTTCCGCCTGTAAAATTCCCCTCTGTCGAGTTCGGTAAAGACTTCAATCCTGATTTTTTTGCCGGGCCATAAAACGGTGATATTGAATTCCGGCTTGTGCTTTTTACCGCACCTGGGGCAGGTAAAATTCAAAAAGGTCCCGTTGATTATCTCTTCCAGATAATCCGGTCTTGCGTCGATATCAATTTCATCAGGAACTTCGACGGAAAAATTATTGTCGCAAAAACAGGGAATTTTTTGTATCATCAATATCTCCTATCGCCGGGACAAGAAAAGAATATCTCCAACGACCGCGAAGATCATAAGCCCGAAAATGAGCGCTACGCCTATAGTCTGAAAAACATAAACGGCCCTGGGGTGCAGGGGCTTGCGCCGAATCGCCTCGACCGCAAAAAGCAGGATCATGCCCCCGTCGAGGATGGGTAAAGGAAGGAGGTTCATGATGCACAGGGCTATGGAAATGAGCGCGAGGAAATTCGCCATAGAACTTATCCCGGCTCCGAAGCTCTGGCCGAAACCTTCTGCGGCCACGTCCCCTACCATGTAGGTTATGCGTACCGGGCCCGAAACCGCCTGGGTAAGATCGATGCCTTTGAAGAGGAGCGCGAGGCTGCGCAGGGATACCGTAAAGGTTCTCCAGGTTTCGGACATGCCTTTTGCGAGAGCCGCGAAGGGATTGAGGCGCGGAGTGCGGTAGCTGATGGTTTCCCAGGCAATCCCGGGATCTTCAGGGCCGTTTTCGGTATATGAAAGGACAAGTTCTGTTTCTATGATCCTGCCGCTGCGTTCGATATCCAGTTTGAGGGCCTGCGGCTGTTTTTCCAGAATAGGGATAAGTGCGACAGTGTACCGGAACTCTTCGCCGTTTATCCTGAGAATTTTATCGCCGCTTTTGAGCCCGGCGGCTTCAGCCGGGCTTCCTTCGGCCGCTTTGGCGACAATAGGGCTGGTCCAGTTATAGACGCCGATTCTTCCGGCGCCGGTGCTCTTTTCCAGGCTGGGCCGTATGGTCAGGTTCAGGATCTGCCCGTCTCTCTCAATCTTGATCGGAAGATTCTCGTCAGGGCTTACCGCGATGCCGGCCTGGATGTCGTGGTAGTTTTCTGTTTTTCTGCCGTGTATTTCCAGAATGCGGTCCCCGGTTTTCATGCCTGCCTCGTCGGCGGGATTGATGCTTCCGGGGCTGATATCCGAAAGAAGGACGATGCGGTTTTCCAGGGTGTTAACTTCAAAGCCGATTCCCCAGATTACGGAAAACGTCAGGACCGCGAAGACGAGGTTGAAAAAAGGGCCCATAAAAGATACTACGATGCGTTTCAGCGGGCTTGTCCCTAAAAAGGTGCCCGGCGTCCGGGGCGCCGCGTTTTGCCGGTTTTCCCATGCTTCCTGGAATTCGTTTTCCCCCTTCATTTTGCAGTAGCCTCCGAGGGGAAACATGCCAAGCCGGTATTCTACATCTCCGATTTTTTTCTTTATAAGCGGCTTGCCCCAGCCAATGGAAAAGGCCTCAACATCAATACCCATTAACCGGGCGGCGATGAAATGTCCAAGCTCGTGTACAAAAACCACCACCCCCAGACCCGCAAGGCCGAGCAGTATCTTAACCAGTAACAGCATTCTCACTCCTGATATAGCGGCGCGCCAGTTCCCGGGCTTTTTTATCCGTTTCCAGGATCGTCTGAAGATCCGGAAAAGAGGTCCCGGGAGTTTCCCAATGTTCCCTTAAAACATACTCAACTATACGGGGTATTTCAAGAAACGAAATTTCCTTCTCAAAAAACGCCTCCACAGCGGCTTCATTGGCTGCGTTATACACCGCCGGGTAAAGGGGTCCTGAAGAACAGGCCCTGTAAGCCAGGGCAAGCATGGGAAATTTCTCCGTATCGGGCTTTTCGAAATTCAGGACGAGGTTATCAAAGTCAAGGGCGCCGAAAGGAGACGGGGGGGTCAGGGGCCAGTAGAGGGCGTCGTGGATAGGGAGCCTCATGTCCGGTTTGGAAAGCTGCGCGTAAACCGCTCCGTCACAAAGCCGCGCCAGGGAATGGACGACGCTTTGGGGATGGATAACTACCCGTATTTTCCCTGGGTCCAGGCCGAAAAGCCGGACCGCCTCGATCACTTCCAGGCCCTTGTTCGCAAGCGTCGCCGAATCGACGCTTATTTTGGGCCCCATATTCCAGGTAGGATGGGCCATAGCTTCACCGGGGCTTACCGCTTCAAGGCGTTCCCTGGGCAGGGACCGGAAAGGCCCTCCTGAAGCGGTAAGGATGATTTCGTCCACGTTCTCCCTGCCGTAAGCCTCGATGAGCTTAAAGATCGCCGAATGTTCGGAATCCACCGGGATAATCCGGGCATTGTGCTCATTTGCGGTTTTGAACGCCAAAGGGCCGGCCATGACGATGGTTTCTTTGTTTGCAAGGCAGAGATCCGCCCCTGCTTCCAGGCATGCCAGGGAAGGCTCAAGACCCGCGGCTCCCGCGATGCCGTTGACCGCTATGTCCATGCCGCAGGATGATACTGCGTCCAGAAGCCCCTGTTTGCCCCGGTACCTGACGCCGGGAATCTGCGGGCCTTCGCCGGTAAGGGCTAAAAGCGCATGGGGAAATTCTTTCTTCAATTCCAAAAGGGCGTCAGAGGAGGATCCGGCGGTAAAAAGAACCGGCTCAAAATCATCTTTCCCCTGCCGGATAACGTCCAGGGTATTTTTGCCGATAGAACCTGTGGCCCCCAGAACCGCTACTTTTTTTTTCATCTGCCCCTTTTCCTCTGTTTTTCTCTGGCTAGGACCGGATAAAAAGAAGGCTGAAAACAAGATAATACACCGGCGCCGCGAGGGCGAGGGAATCAATGGAGTCCAGCATGCCCCCTCTTCCCGGGATGAGCTGCCCTGAATCTTTTACCTTCGCGCTCCGTTTGATAGCCGATTCCCCCAGGTCCCCAAGTGTCGCCGCTATTCCGCACGCAAGGCCCAGAAACGCCCCTGCAAGAGGCGCCGGAATAACGGAGGAACCGAAAACACCGGGGAATACATAGCACGCCCCAATCCCGATGATAATTGAAACCGCCGTGCCTCCGATGAAACCCGCAACGCTCTTGTTCGGGCTTGCGTCTACTATGCCGCGGTTATTTTTCCCAAAGAGCATCCCTGCAGCCCACGCGGCGGCGTCATTCAGGAACGAAATGAGGAGGTAAACAAGAATGGTAATCCCTGCATTGGGGAAAAGGCCCATCCTGATTATCCATCCCATAAGGAACCCGGGGTAAATAAGAACAGTCAATCCCGCGGCGCTGTAGTTGATGTACCCGTCCAGTTTATCATGACGGGAGAAAACCCGGGAAAACAGAACCCATGCGGCTCCAAGGCAAAAGAGCAGTACCGCCAAATCCCCGTTAAGGCCAAGGTTCACCTGCAGTATGGCAAACACCGGACCAAGGCTCCCGACAACCGCCGCTTCAGGCGCCGGAATCAGGAGGCCTTTCTGCTTGAGGATGTTTTGCACTTCCAGGGCTCCTAAAACCGAAACCGTTAGAACCACGATGCTGAAGGCAAGGTGGTTCAGCCAGGGAAGGCAGATAAGTATAATGATAAGAAGGGGCATACTGATGAAAAAGACGAGAAGCCGCTGAAATACCTTCTTCATGATTCCCTCCTCTTAAGATTCCGCGATGCCGCCGAACCGGCGGTTTCTGCCTGTATAAGTATCAACTGCCTGCAGCAGATCTTCAGCCCCCCAGTCGGGCCAGAGCTTATCTGATATATAATACTCCGCATAGGCCCCTTCCCAAAGCAGAAAATTGCTGGTCCTGAATTCCCCGGCAGTACGGATTATCAGATCCGGGTCCGGTATATCGGGATTGTCCAGGTATAATCCTATCAGTTCCGGTGTAACATCTTCCGTTGTACCGATCCCCGGCTCTTCGCGGATCATGCGTTTGAAAGCCCGCGCAATCTCGTCCCTGCCGCCGTAGTTCAAGGCCAGAATAACCTGAAGGCCGTTAAACGCCGCTGTGTCCCTGCATGCGGCTTCCAGTTCGCCGCGGATATCCTCCGGCAGCCCTTCTTTATTTCCCGCATGGCGTATCCGTATATGGTTTTCCCGGTAAAAAGCCAGCTCCCCCCGGAGGTACTGCTTTACCAGGCCCATGATAAAACCCACTTCATCGGCAGCGCGCTTCCAGTTCTCTGTGGAAAAAGTATAGAGCGTAAGGTAGGAAATTCCCAGATCGCTTGCGGCCTTGACCACCCGTTTGGCGGCTTTGAGCCCTTCAAGGTGGCCCTGGGTGCGGATCTGCCCCCGGCGCTGGGCCCAGCGGCCGTTTCCGTCCATGATAACGCCTACATGCAGCGGTACAGAAACCGTTTTGGTATTTATACCATCACTCATTTTTTTAACCTAACCCGGAAGCTTCGATCTCTTTGTAACCAGCCAACCCCTTCGCAGCGAATTAAACTTCCATAATCTCTTTTTCTTTTTCGTCCAGCACATGGTTAACCTTGCCGATATAAGAATCCGTCAGCTTCTGCAGCTCTTCCGAAGCCTTGCCTTCTTCATCTTCCGTCAGTTTTCCGTCTTTAAGCAGTTTTTTGAGCTCGTCGTTCCCGTCCCGGCGTATGTTTCGTACGGCGACCCGGCCTTGCTCGGCCTGGTTTTTGGCCTGCTTGACCAGATCCTTGCGCCGTTCCTCTGTAAGCGGAGGAATGGAAATACGTATCACCTTGCCGTCGTTGGAAGGGTTAAGGGAAAGCTCCGAAGTCCTGATGGCTTTTTCGATTTCGCCGATTAACGCCTTGTCCCAAGGCTGTATAACAATAAGCCGGGCTTCTGGTATCGAAATGTTAGCCACCTGGTTCAGAGGGGACTTTTCGCCGTAATAGTCTACTTTGATACGGTCAAAAAGGGCCGCCGACGCCCGGCCGGTTCTGAGGGATGCGAACCCGTCTTTAAGGCTCTGTACGGTTTTCTTCATCCGTTCTTCTGACGCCGTTATTGCAGGATGCATGTTAATCTCCCTTTGGGAATGAGAACCAAGCCGGAGGCTTTATACTCATCCGCCTACTTTGAAATAGACAAAGTCAAGGATGGATAGTTTAGCGCCGAGACGCTTCCCTATATCCGCCAAAGCCTGGGTGACGGTGAATTTTTCGTCCTTTACATATCCCTGTTCAAGCAGGCAGATGTCGGAGAGGTATTTGCTTACTTTGCCTTTGAGTATGTTGTCGATCACATTCCCGGGCTTACCCTTCATCTTTTCATCCTGTTCCATCTGTTTGCGGAAGATCTCCTCCTGTTCCTTGAGGAAGCCCTGGTCGACTTTGCTCCGGTCCAGAGCCAGAGGGTTGAAAGCCGCGATATGGAGGGCGATGTTATGGACAAATTCCCTGGCTTCTTCGTTTTGGAAGATCTCCGGTTTGTCCGCAGCGGCCTTGACCACTACGCCTATGGCCCCGTCGCCGTGGATATAACTTTCAAGGTATTCCCCCGGCGCGGCTTTGAGGATAGTGATGCGTTTGAGGCTCATGTTTTCCCGGATCTTCGTGGCGAGATCGGAAACCATGCCGTTAAGCTCGCCGTTGGGTTCAGTATAGCCTTTTTCCAGGACCTTTTCCGCTATGGCGTTTCCCAGTGCGATAAAGTCCGGGTTCCGGGCCACGAAGTCGGTTTCCGAAACCAGTTCGACCAGCGCCGCCTGGGAACCTTCGGGACAGGCTTTGATTTTTACGAAGATCTTGCCTTCGTTGGTAGCCCTGCCGGCCCGTTTTTCAACTGCCGCAAGGCCCTTTTCTTTCAGCAGCTTTTCAGCTTTCGCGAAATCCCCGTTGGTTTCTACCAGAGCGTTTTTACATTCCATCATACCGGCTCCGGTTTTTTCCCTGAGAGCTTTTACATCTGATGCGCTAATCGTTGCCATTATGCTTCTCCATAAGCTTTGTCGATATCAACAGGAAGTTCTTCATCTTCTTCCGCTGCAGCTTCCTTATTAACAACAACCGGCTGTTCGCCGGAGTAGGATTCGATGTCAATTTCCCGGTCTTCTTCCTTGATAGAAACATCGGTCATGATGCCTTCTATGTCTTCGTCCTCGTCGCCCAGGGTTTCGATGATCTTGAGGCCCACCTCGTTGTCCGCTTCTTCAACGGCGTTGGCGATAATCTGGGTAAAAAGGGTGATGGCCCGGATAGCGTCGTCGTTTCCTGGTATAGGATAATTGATCCCATCAGGGTTGCAGTTGGTGTCCACTACGGCGACGATAGGAATACCCATGCGCTGGGCTTCCGCTACGGTGATGGCTTCTTTCCTGGTGTCGATGATAAAAATGATCCCAGGAAGTTCCTTCATCTCTTTGATACCCCCCAGGTTTTTCTGGAGTTTGGCCCGTTCTTTGCCCAGACTGGCGATTTCCTTCTTAGTGAGGTTTTCAAAAGTACCGTCAACTTCCATCTTTTCCAGCTTTTTGAGCCGGAGCAGGGACTTTTTAATGGTAACGAAATTGGTGAGCATCCCGCCAAGCCAGCGGTTGTTTACATAGAACATACCGCAGCGTTCGGCTTCTTTCTGGATCGCCTGCTGGGCCTGCTTCTTGGTCCCTACAAACAGGACCGTTTTGCCCGAAGCCACGACCTTTCGGACCGCGTCATAGGCGTCCTTAATGGCCTGAATGGTTTTTTGAAGATCGATAATATGGATCCCGTTCCGTTCCGCAAAGATGTACTTTTTCATCCGCGGATCCCAGCGTTTTACCTGGTGCCCAAAGTGCACGCCTGATTCCAGCAGGCTCTTCATGGTAACTACCGCCAAAGCTTCCTCCTCAGACAAAAAACCGTGTGTTTTTTGCCACCTTCACTATATCTCATCATCCGTTAGAGGATGACGGAAAATTTAACCCCCATAGGGGTAACCGTTATCCCTTAGCATGACATAAAATTCCCGCATTGGCAAGCCCACGATAGAGGTATAGGAGCCTTTTATCCCTGAAATAAAACAGCTTGCCAGGCCCTGGATTTTGTAGGCCCCGGCGGCTCCCTGCCATTCCCCGGTATTGAGGTACCATTCCATCTCGTTGCCGGAAAGAGGGGCGAAACTCACGGTACTCAGGACCATGCGGCAGTCCATGGTTTTTTCCCTGCCGTTGAAGAGGGCTACAGCGGTGAAAACATCGTGATCCCTCCCTTGCAGAACGGACAGTATGCGCTGCGCCTCTTCCCGGTCATTGGGCTTGCCGTAGATACGCCCGTCAACCGAGATAATGGTGTCAGCTCCGGCTATCCATGGCGGGGTCCGGCCTTTAAGGTATTCTATCGCCTTGTGTACCTTTTGTTTTGCCAGTTTTTCCGCCGCCGCCTGGGGTTCCATACCGGGGTCGTAGACTTCATCATCCGGCGAAGGCATAATGCTGAACGGAAGCCCCATGAGCCGGAAATACTCCTGCCGCCTGAGGGATCCTGATGCTAAAATAATTGGTTCCATCCGGTGCCCAGTATACCCGGAGGAGGCCGGAATAGCAACGCATATCCCGTCGCATTATCCGAACCATTGACACCTGCGGCGCAGGTCGGGTATGGTATTCATGTTGAAGGGCAGAGAGAGATTAGCTCATCTGGATAGAGCGTCAGCCTCCGGAGCTGAAGGTGGCAGGTTCGAGTCCTGTATCTCTCATTAACAGAATTCTGTGCAGGCAAATAAACGTTTATCGGAACAGGCGATCGCTACACTCAGAGAGGCTATAGAGGACGCCGGGGGGAACGAGGTCTTCGCCCTGGGGTTTCTTGACGAAAGCGGCAGGGTCGCGAGGATCAGGATCGCCGCACGGGGGAACGAGGTTTCCGTTCCGGCTCTGCAGGATAAACTTGAAAACGCCGATGTGCTCATCCACAACCACCCTTCGGGTTTCCTGAGCCCCAGCGATGCCGACATGGTTATCGCGTCCCAGGCTGCTGAAGGCGGCACCGGTTCCTTTATCGTTGATAACAGGGTCGAGAGGGTATACGCCGTAGCGGAGCCTGCCAGGCGCCGGATGCGGAAAAAGCTCGATCCCCTGGCTATAACCGGAGCCCTCGAAGAAGGCGGCGCCATTGCCGCGAGGCTTCCGGTTTATGAAACCAGGCAGTCCCAACTGGACCTGATGCAGCTTATCATAAAAGCTTTCAACGAGGACGCTATAGCCGCCGCTGAAGCGGGAACAGGGGTAGGCAAATCTTTCGCGTATCTCCTCCCTGCGCTGCGGTACGCCGAGGAAAACGAAGAACGCATCGTCATATCCACTGCCACAATTACCCTGCAGCAGCAGCTCTATGAGAAAGACATCCCCTTAGTAGCCGGAGCTTTAGGGGGCAAAATAAAAACCGCCCTGATCAAGGGCCGCGGGAATTACCTCTGCCTGAGGCGTCTTGAAGACGCCCTCAAGGAGCCTTCCCTGGATGAAGGCGAAAACGAAACTATCGATGCCATAGCCCGCTGGGCCGAAACAACAGGAACCGGCTGCCGTTCGGATCTTTCGTTCATGCCTGCCGAAGGGATCTGGTCCCGGCTCTGTTCCGAGGCTGATACCTGCATGGGATTACGCTGCCCTGACAGGGAAAAGTGCTTTGTCTTCGCCTTGCGGCGCGAAGCTGCGGACGCGAAGATACTTATCGTGAATCATCACCTGCTTTTTGCGGATCTCGCAGCCAGGCGGGAAGGCGCGGGGTATGACAATACTGTCGTACTCCCTCCTTACAACAGGGTGATCATTGACGAGGCCCACACCATAGAGGATGCTGCTACGTCCTTTTTCTCCGCCGAATTCAGCCGCTTTGGCGTATACCGCCACCTGGGGCGGCTCTACCGGAAACGGGCCCGGTGGCGCGGCGGAGGGGCCGCCAAATCCGGCCTTTTGGTACGCCTTATGGGGATACTGCCCGGAAACCAGGCTGTATCCGGAACAGCCGGGGAAGACATGGAGGATCGCGTTGCAGAGCTAATCGACAAAATCAGGAACGCAGCAGAGGATCTGGACGAAGCGGCCCTGGGGATCTGCGGCAGCGAAGGGGTTTTCAGGTTTACCCCTCAAAGGGACGATGTAATCAAGACGCTTCTTGCGCCGCTCTTTACCGCGCTCCGGAAGCAGATCAATTTTCTGGGCGGCATGATACGGGAAATGCTCGAACAGGTTCCTGATACTACTGCGGAAGAAGGGACCGTATGGGAAGTCAAATCCATACTCAGGCGGCTGGATGCTGTCGGGAACTGCTGCACCTCGTTTCTTGAATACCAGGAAAACCCCGGTAATGTGATGTGGATTGAAAAACGCCAGTCCCGGCAGGATCCCTGGGCCGAATTCACCGTTACCCCTCTGGATGTGGCGCTTAGCCTCAAGGAATCCCTTTTTGATCCCAATAAAACCGTGGTCTGCGTATCCGCAACCTTGACCGTAGGAAACAGCGGCGGCGAAGCGTCCTTTTGGTATTGGAAGAACCGTTCCGGCCTGGCTCTGGTAGAGGAGAGGAAAATACTCACAGGGGTTTTCCCCTCGCCTTTCCCCTATAAATCCTCGGTGCTGCTGGCTGTTCCCTCTGACGCGCCGCTTCCGGCTGAACCGGGATTCGGCGTCTTTGTCGATTCCGCGGCAGGAGCCTTGGCGGAAATTTCAGGAGGTTCGGCTCTCATCCTCTTTACCTCGTATCTGGCCCTGCAAAGCGCCTGGGAAAAGGCGAAACCTCTGCTTGAAAAGCAGGGCATACAGGTGCTCAAGCAGGGCGATGACGACCGGGCCCGCTTGCTTTCAACTTTTCTTGCCGATGAAAGCAGTGTGCTTTTCGCCACCGATTCCTTCTGGGAAGGCGTTGACGCCCCCGGGGATACGCTGCGCCTGGTAATACTCTGCAGGCTTCCCTTCAGAACCCCTAACGACCCGGTATTCGAAGCCCGTTGCGAACGGGTTGAACAGGAAGGGGGCAACGCGTTTATGGATCTCTCAGTTCCGGAAGCGGTGATGAAATTCAAGCAGGGCTTCGGCCGCCTGATGAGGCGTTCCAGCGATCATGGGGTAGTGGCGGTCCTGGACGGCAGGCTCCTGAAAAAGCGCTACGGCAGGACCTTCCTGGACTCGCTGCCTCAAACTAAAACCTGTTACGGCGACTTCAAAACGGTTCTGCGCAGGGTCGAAGAATTTTTGTTCCCCTGAACGCTAAATCCGCCAGCCAGGCCCGGAGGGGACCCCCCCGGGCATGCTAGACGGTCGTCGTACCATAATCCGGCATCCGTGCCGGATTATGGTACGGAGTTTTGCCTTAGCAAAACTCCAGCTAAAGCAATAGAAACAGCGGCATCCATGCCGCCGCATCGGCGTCGCCTTTATTGGTATGATGCCGTATGCCAGGCTCGGGAGTTCTCCTCCGGGCCTGGCTGGCGATTTAGGTTGAAGAGGCTTTTTACCTAGTTACACCTCCCTCCAGAGCGGCTAAACTTGACCCGTACTTTGCGTGAAATACCGGGGTTTTCACCGCCCCCGGGGCTTCGAGGCTTAATATGGGTCAAGTTTAGGCGTTAAGCGCCGGAGTCGAAAACAGTTTTGCCCAATGCCGAATCCGCGGGATTTATCCTGGAACGGTAGTTTTCGAGGGCTGTTTTTTCCCTTTCCAGATCCGGGAAAGCGTAGGTTTCGCCGTCAGCTTCTACGCTGACTTC
>JAITEW010000135.1 GCA_031281855.1 Treponema sp. | reverse complement strand
ACTTGCGGCCCTGGACGCTGCGGGGCTTCCCTGTTACCTCTGTACCCAGGACAGGATCAACCTTGCCATTTACGAGCGTTTTGGTTTCAGAAAAATTGAAGAGATATTGATTGCCCCAGGAGGACCGGCGAGCTATACCATGGTGCGGGACAGCCGCCGGTAGCTGCCTTACTTTTGGTTTTCTTTCTTGAACCCTGTGGAGAACCGTTCCAGAAGGCCTTCGACCTGTTTTTTGTTGTTTATGCCGAAGTTGTCCAGCACCATGGGTTCGATCTGATCGAAAGTAATGTTGCCGGCTTCAAGCTCGCAGAACATGTTGGCCAGGTAAACAGTATCCACCAAATCCCGGCGATCCTGCGGCGCCGCAAGGGGATCGTGGTGGAAACGGATAGAGGCCACCAAACCTTCGGGGAAGTTCCATTTTTCGGCGATAAGGGCGCCTATTTCGGCGTGGTTCATGCCTGCCGACAGATCTTCGAAAGTAGACGCAGGCAGGTTTTTCTCGTTGCAGAAGCTTTTGATCTTGGTCAAAAGGTCGGGGTGGACATTGGAGAAGATGATCTTCCCCATGTCATGGAGTATGCCGCCTACGTACACATCGTCCAGGAGGTTCCGGTCTTTACGGAAATTCTTGATGAGGTTAAAGGCGTAAAAGGCGGTTTTGTAGGAATGTTCCCAAAGGGCCCGTTTGTCCGCCGTATCGTCGCCCAGGATCTTCTGGGTTCCGTATGAATAGAGCAGGTTCTTGATGCCCCGTATGCCGACCATCTTTACCGCTTCTGAAATGCTGTCCACTTTTTTGGCCAGCATGTACTGGGCGGAGTTTACGATTTTAAGGAGATCCGCAGTAAGGGCCGGGTCCATGGAGATCTGCCGGGCTATGTCGGTCATTTCCGAATTGGGATCGCTGATGAGCTTCTGCACCAGGAGTATGTTTTCCGGGAACTGGGGCAGGGAGTTTACATTGTTTACAATAGTACTGGAAAGGATCGAGAGATTTTCAACCTTAGCCTGATCCAGCGGGATGATTATCTTCGCGATAGTTTCCTTGTCGGTCCCCATGATGTCGAAACAGTCCTCGTCAAGGCCCATTTTTTTGAGCATGAGCACCATGATAACCAGGCCAAGGCCGGCCCCTTCGGAGTCGTCCAGAACCTGTGCCAGCGCGTCTTCCAGATTGGAGTACTGCCGGGACCGGGCCAGCTTGTCGTGGATGCGGATTAACTCGGTTTTCGTAACCGCTACGTTGTTCCGGACTTCAATATTGATGATATTGTTCTTGATCTGAAGGATGAGCTTTATATAAAGGCCCTTTTCCTTCTGGAGTTGAAGGTAATGGGCTATGTTGTTCAGGGTATTTTCCTTAAAGCTGGTCATCCCTTCCTTGTAATCCTCGGGATTGGACAGATCCAGGCCGCGCTCAATAAAGTAAACCCTCTTGGTATTAGCCTTTTTGGCGTTTACCGCCAGTTCCTGGACGCAGTAGACAATGTAATCTTTGAGTTTTTCCTGATCCACTTGTTTCAAAAATACGGAAATAACCTGTTCGATATAAATTTCGATTTCATGAGGGAGAGTAAAGGTTGTTATCGTCAGGGGAATACCTGACTGTATAGCCTTTTTTACTTTACCTTCATCGACAACCAGTTCCCGGGCTCCAGGCATACACGTTCCTTAATTATAAATTTTTATCTAACATTTTTTTATTCTATCATTTTATAATATAATATTATTAATCTTTAACGCAATAACCGGATTGTATAGATTATCGGCTTTTCCGGGTATATACTGTTCTAAAAATGCGGGAAATATGGATTTCTGAGTTTTTTATTGGTTTATTTCTCTTTTTGGCCCTTATCCGGACCAGGGTAAAGAAGCTGGCGGCCCTTGCGGGGATCGTTTGGCTTCCGCTGGCGGCCTTTCTCCTCTCAATCGGCCTTTTCCCGGCTTACGGATTCAGGCCCGAAGTTCTGCCGTTAGCGGCTTTTGCGGGGCTTGCGGCACTGCTCCACATTCCTGCCATGATCTCCACCCGGGGCAGGGCAAGGGCGGATACTTATCCGGAAAAGAAGCCTCCTTTTTCCCTGATAGCCGGCCTCCTGCTCCTGGCCCTTGTCCTGTATCCGGCTTTCAGGTTTTCTCCCCTTGAGCCTGCGGCCCCGGATTCGGAGGTCCTGAGCTTCACCCTGCGGGATGATGATACAAGGCGGGTTTTCAAGGTCCGGCTTTACACCGCCGGGGAACGCGGAAACTCCCGGCCTCTTCTTGTCATTGGGCCCCCTGTTTTCGGCGCAACAGCCCTTGAGGATGTCTGCGCCGAACTGGCCGGGAAGGGTTTTACGGTCCTTTCCTATACCAGGCAGGGCCCGGCTTCTCCTGCCGAGTGGTTCAGGCGGTTCCGGGCTTTTAGCGCCGGGACCCGGTCGGCTGCGGCTAACGAGCGGGGCCGGGCCCTGGAAGAGGCAAGCCGGAGGGATCTCCTTGCCGTCCTGGACGGCATAGCCGGGAATCCGGAGCTTAGAGAGGGTCTTTCCCTTTTCGATACGGCCTCTAAGGACGATCTTTTCCTGGCCGGTTATGATACTGGCGCTTCCGCTCTGGTTCTGCTTGCAGGAAACCCGTCTTTTACCCGGACCTGGCAGGCGGTAAAGGGGATTATCGCCGTAGAAAGCCCTCTTTGGTCCCTGTACCGTCAAGAAGAGCGGGTTTTTGAAGCCCCGCCCCCTGACGCCGGCTGGTTCGCTTCGATGCGGGCCGGGCTGGGTAGTTGGGCGGCTTCCCTTAAACCGAAAAAAATCACCGGCCTAAGGGAGATACCCGGCGCCGTTCTTCCGGTTCTCTACCTGGTGTCCGACCGCGCCTTGGAAGCCAAATACCGGCTGAAGTACGAGGCGGTTTTCGGCTCCCTAAAGGCGGGGAAAAAGCCCGCTGTCCTGGCCGCTGCCGCCGGGGCAGGCCCTCTGGATTACGCCGGGTTCCCCTCTAAATACCCCTTGCTTTCCCGGCTTTACAACGGCCGCCAGGAGGATGTCTGGAAGGACCGGGAGGCCGCCGGGGGAACCGCCCGGATCATCGCCAATTTTGCCGCCGTCATCCTTGAGGCCGAAGAGACAGGGGATGTTCCGCTTAGCGTTGAACCGCTTCCCAAGGGGATACGCCTTGAAAGCGGCAACTGGAATTTAAAGCCAATTGGGTTATACTGAACCATGAGCAATGCCATGACTACCTGTCAGTTGGACAGGTTTTTCCGGGATTTTCTGGATATTGAAAGTTTTAGTTCAGTTGATTATTCCCTTAATGGTCTTCAGGTTGATAATGACGGCAGGGAGATAGGGAAAGCCGCCTTTGCGGTAGATGCGAGCCTTGAGACCTTCAGGCGCGCCGCAGCCTGCGGGGCAGGGATGCTCTTTGTCCACCACGGCCTTTTCTGGGGGCAGCCCCTGGCTCTCGCAGGGAACCACCGGGAACGCGTCAAATTTCTCCTGGATAATAACCTGGCCCTCTATGCGGCGCACCTTCCGCTGGACTGCCATCCCAGGCTGGGTAACAATGCGGCTCTGGCGGAACTTCTGGGCATAGAGAACCCTGAGCCTTTCGGCCTCTATAAGGGGAAGAAAATAGGTTTCAAAGGGAAGCTCGCGAATCCCCTTAGCATCGAGGAAGCGGTGCGGCGCATCAGCTATATGGACCGGCCTCCTCTGGAAACGTATCCTTTTGGGAAAAAAGAAAGCCAAAGCGCCGCGGTAGTATCAGGAGGGGGCTCCCATGAAGCCCTCCAGGCCATTGAAGAAGGGGTGGATCTCTATATTACCGGCGAAAGTTCCCATTCGATCTACCACCACATCCTTGAAGGGAAGCTCAACTTCATCGCCGGGGGCCATTATTCCACAGAGGTCTGGGGAGTCCGCCGGATAATGGAACTCTGCGTCTCAGAGCTTCACCTGGACGCCGTGTTTGTTGACGTGCCTACCGGTTTATAAACTTTGCAGGATATGATATAGTGAGCAATAATGAAGATAGTTTTAGACAAGCGTAAGATACTGCCTTTTTCCCTTTCGGCCTTTATCATCCTGGCGGATCAACTGGTTAAGGGTTTTATCGTAAAAAACTGGCCTGTCGAGGGGACTTTTATCAAAGATCTCTTCAGCAACGGGTTTATCCAGTTTTATCATGTAAGGAACCGGGCCATTGCCTTTAGCCTGGGGCATAATCTGCCCGAGAAGTTCCGGCCCGCGCTGTTTACCGTCCTTCCTGTCGCGCTCCTGGGCTTCCTGTTGTGGTATTACC
>JAITEW010000104.1 GCA_031281855.1 Treponema sp. | reverse complement strand
TGGTTCAATTCAATCAGAGTCGGCGAATAAGCCCTAAACTTGACCCGCAAGCACGCATCGAAGCCCCGGGAGCGGTGGAAAACCCCGGGAACAATGCTTGTAGAGTCCGCTCCCGGGATTTCACCAAATGCGGGTCAAGTTTAGCCCTGTTGGGTGAGGATTAGATTAGCCGAGTAAAAACCCTCTCGCTATTAATAACCTGCAAACAAAAGCGCCCGCCCTGCCCGGAGGGATCCCCCCGGGCAGGCTTACGGCGTCATACCAATAAAGGCGACGCCGGGGCGTCCGTAAAAAAAAGCGAGGCCGTCTGGCCTGCCCGGGGGGATCCCTCCGGGCAGGGCAGGGGGAGGGGTTACCCCCTGGACAGAGCAAGGCCGATGCGGGTGTTGAAGTCGTCTTCGGGCATTTCGCCTTTGAGAAAATCGGTGATAAGAAGGCGGATTACCTGGGGGAAGGATTTCCAGTACTTGTCGGGCCAGGGGCCTATTTCCTTGCGCAGGGCCTGGTCCTCTTCCTCTTCCATGCGTCCCAGGGAAAAGGAAACAAACTGGTCTATCATGGAGGCCAAAAGGTCACGGGGCAGGACATCGCCGCTGCGGCCTTTTTTTGCGGAAGAGCCGGGTTCCGGTATCCAGGCCCGGGTAAGCTCTTCGATCTGCCCGTCAGTAAGTTCAGGGGCTTCCTGCCGTATGGTCCTGACGGCGAAATCCCGGACGCTTTTTTTAAGGCCCTCAATGCTCCCTTCGATGTTGAGCTGGGCGGTCATTTCCCTGGCCAGGCTCCGGGGATCGGGCGCTATGGGCATGCTGCCGTGCAGGGCAATATCCCGGCGGCGGCGCACCACCGCGGCGGCTACCGCATCAATATCCCGCTCGTTGCAGCGGTTGAGGATGTAATCCAAGGCCTGTACCAGTTCAGGGTTCGCCATAGACACAGCATAGCCCGAAGCGCCCGGTTCCACAAGTCCGGCGTCCCTTTCCTTTCAGCTCAGCAGCAAATTTTACTTTTTCCCGTGAAGCGCTTACACTGATTTTATACGCTTGCCGGCGGGGATCCACTGGGACATTATTTCATCCAGCTTGGCAATTTCTATGGGTTTGGAAACATAATCGTTAAACCCCTGTTCCAGAAACATTTCTTTCATGCCGGATATGGCGTTGGCGGTAAGGGCGACGATGGGCATTTCACTTTTGTTCTGCGATTTTTCCCAGGAACGGATAGCCGCGGTCGCCTCAATGCCGTCCATGCCGGGCATCATGTGATCCATAAAGACCAGATCGTACTGGTTTTCCCGCACCAATTGCACCGCTTCAAGCCCCCCGGTTGCCCGGTCAATCGACATCTGGTAGGGATCCAAAATTCCTTCGGCCACATCCAGGTTGATTTCAATGTCATCCACAATGAGGATACGGGCGTCTGGCGCGGTAAAACGGACTCCGGGGGTTTCAGTTTCGTGGTAACCGGCATCAGATTTAGTGTCGTTCAGAATATTTGCCACCGCCGTTGGCTGCACGGGCATAAAAAGCGTATACATATCCGGCCTCGCGGCCTCGCCGTATTCCAATAAAAGCGCCAGCTTCGGTTCCGCTTCGGCGCCGGATCCGGAGTTTTGCAGTAGTTCCCGAACTTCGTCAAACAGGGAGGGAGCGGTAAAGATAAACCGCCAGCCGCCCCTGGCTAATTGTGCGGTAAAATCAGCGCTGGTCCGCACCGCGGCGCAGGGCGTCCCCAGATTGTCCAGCGTATAGACAAGTGATTCCGCGTAGTGGGGCCGGTTCTCGTAGACCAGGGCGGGTTTGGTTTCCGGCTTTTCCACCAGGGCAAAGGGGGTGTCGTCCTTGACACGCTGGGGTATAAGCGCGGTGAATACGCTGCCCTGGCCGTAGACGCTTTCCACGGTAATGTCCCCGCCCATAAGCAGGCAGAGATTCCGGCTGATGGCAAGGCCCAGGCCCGTTCCTTCAACGCCCCGGTTGCGCTCTTTGTCAAACTGGACAAAGTTCCCAAAGAGTTTTTCCATATTCTCTTTTTTTAAGCCTATCCCCGTGTCGGCGACTTCAAAGGCTATAAGAATCCGCGGCTCCCCTCCATCCTGCCCGGTTTTTTCCCGGCCGCCGTCTCTTCTGCTGATGCTTAGGGTAATGCTTCCTTCCCTGGTGTATTTAACAGCGTTGGTAAGGAGATTCAACAGGACCTGCCGCACCCTGGTCTCGTCCCCGATGAGGGTTGTCGGCAGGGAGCCGTCAATCCTGGTGATAAAGTGGACGGGCTTTTCAGTAAGCCGCATCCTGATAATGGCGATAACATCATTGATAATAGAAGCAAATTGATAAACGTTGTTTACAATATCCATCTTTCCCGATTCAATTTTTGAAAAGTCAAGAATGTCGTTGATAATGGAAAGCAGGCTGGACCCTGCCTGTTTGATGTTTAACGCGTTGTCATACACATCCGAAGCCAGATCTTTGCGCAGCATCAGTTCCGCCATGCCGAGGATAGCGTTCATGGGTGTGCGGATCTCGTGGCTCATCTTCGCCAGAAAGTTTGACTTGGAAAGGGAATTTTCATCGGCCTTCATTTTTGCCGCGTTTATCCGCAGAAGGAGGTAGCTCAGGGAGCACATCAACACAAAACCCAGGAGGGAGAGTATGAGCGCCGCGTTGTACAGATCCCGGTAATAGGCCGTGGTGGGGGTGATAAGCCCCACATACCAGCCGTTAAACATACGCCTGAAAAAAGCGATTACCCGGCCTCCGTCCGGGTCTTTATACTGCAGGGCGGATATTGTCTCTCCTATCCGCCGCAGCGGCTTTATGCGGAACTGTCCCGCGTTCTCCGTTCCAGATCCGCCGCGGCTTTGACCATGGCCTTTACGACAGCCAGGGTTTCGCCGGACAGGACCGAAAGGTCGTCAAGCATGCCCCTGAATTGCAAGTACCGGGATATGTCAACCGGATGCCGGGTTTCCCTTCCTGTTACCAGGTACTCTACCGAAAGCCCCAGGGCCGAGGCGATCTTGACCGCCACGTCAGCGGGGGGCATGGATTTTTGCACCCCCAGATACATATCAAGAGCCCGCTTTTTAATGTCCGCTTTAGCGGCGAATTCCTTCTGGTTATACCCCGCGTATTCAATCTCAGAACGCAAACGTTCGGCGAAATCCGGCATAATTTAAAAAAATAACATAATTACGATATATACTGCTTGAAAATATCGTTATATAGTTGTATATAATTATAGTAACGTTATTACGATTACAAAAAACTACAAAAAATGAAAAAGAAGGTGGATATGAACCTCAACATCCGGGTTTTTCTGTTGAAAGGGGTACTCAGAAGGTTTTTTCTGTATATGTTTAATAGAGCTTATATTCAAAAAAATACCGCAAGGCGAAAAGGATCATGCAAACGCTGCGGAGTATGCTGCCGCCTTTTTATGACCCAGTGCGTGTACCTGCGGTTTGAAAACGGGAGATCATCGTGCATAAAATACAAGGGGTTCAGAATGCCGAATTGCGGAATCTTCCCCATAGATGAGCGGGATATAAAAGACAGGGATGCTCTCTCGAACATCCCTTGCGGATACTATTTTTAGTCCCAGAGATCCTCCCAGCCTTTGGCGCTGGGCCAGAGGAACACCTGGCCTTTTACGAGGCGGCAGTTTTTGTCCGCTTTCGCGATTGCGGCCATTTCCGCGTCCGTAAGAGGGCCGGCGGTGACGCAGCGCAGGTTGGAGACGTAATGCTCCTCGCTGACCGACATGGGGATAGGGATACTGCCCCGCTGGACCTGCCACTTGAGGCAGACCAGCGCCGGATGGATGTTGTGGGCTTTGGCGGCTGCGGCTATTTCGGGCAGCTCGGTGTCCACAACGTCCCCAGGGGCCTTGTCCCTGCCGGGCCTGTTAGGGGAACCAATGGGGCAGTAGCCTATGGGCTGTATCCCCCGTTTTACGCAGTAGTCAAAAAGTTCCTGCTGCTGGAAAGCAGGGTGCATTTCCATTTCAATGAGAGACGGCCGGATACTACAGCGGGGCAGGACCGCGTCCATCTTGGAGACAGTCATGTTGGACATGCAAATGTGTTTTGCCAGGCCCATGGAGCGGATCTTTTCCATCTGTTCCCAGGTACGCATAAAACGGTCCGCTGAAAAGGGCACCGAATCGGGATTCCTGGCATCGCCGTCGCAGCCCGGGGCGTGGTAGTTGGGAAAGGGCCAGTGGACAAAGTAGGCGTCCACATAGTCCAGACTGAGATCCTTGAGGGTCCTGGCCAGGGAAAGGAGCACATCCCCCTTGCCGTGCATGTCATTCCAGACTTTTGAAGTGATAAAAAGCTCTTCCCGTTTTACAGCGCCGGATTTGAAGGCTTCCTCAAAGACCTTGCCGATAAGGTCCTCGTTGCCGTACACCGAAGCGCAGTCGAAAAGCCTGTAGCCCGCGCGTATGGCCCCGCGTACCGCGGCGGAAACTTCCCCAGGGCCGCTGTGGTCCGAACCGAAGGTCCCCATGCCGATACAGGGGATAGTGTCGCCGTTTGCCAGGATTATCTGCGGAACTTTGGCGGGATCGATGGGATCAATGGCGCCGGACATCATTTCAACTCCGAATCAAAACACACCGCCACTTTGCCGCATTGGCCGCGGTCCATCAGCTTGTAGGCTTCATCGGCTTTTTCCAGTGGGAACCGGTGGGTCACCAGGATATCGGGGTGAAGGTTCCAGCGGACCAGGCGTTCCACCAGGTCTTCCATAAGCCAGATGCTGGTTACCCAGGAGCCGTAGATGCTCTTCTGGGGATGGATGATGTCCGGGCTGGGGTTGAAGCTGACGGTGTTGCCTTCGCCCACAAAGGCGATTTTTCCCCATTGCCTGGCGGCCCTGATGGCCGCTGCCCGGCCCTTGTCGCTGGCCGAAGCGTCGAAGGACCGCTCCACGCCGCTGCCGCCGGTAAGGGATTTGATCTCGTCAACATTGGATTCAGCAGCCTGGAGGACCTTGTCAAAGAGATCGAGTTTCTTCGCCAAATCAACGCGGAAGCCGTTGGCTTCGATGCCGAAGATCTTCCCGGCCCCCATGGCCTTGCAGAGCATGGCGGTTGCCAGCCCCACGGGCCCCAGGCCCACTACCAGGACATTGTCATTCCCCGAAACCCCTACTTTCATAATAGCTTCGTAGACAGTGCCGAAACCGCAGGCCACCTGGGCGCCGTCGGTATAAGAGAGGGAATCGGGAAGTTCCACCAGATCCTTCTCGTCACAGAGCATGTACTCCGCCATACCCCCGTCCCGCTGCCAGCCGTAAGCCGCCCTGAGAGGGGAGGAACAGGAAATCATGTAGCCCATGCGGCAGTCGTGGCAGACGCCGCAGCCGGAAATATGGTACACAATGACCCGGGAGCCTTTCTTAAAGCGCCTGATCCCCGGCCCTTCTTCCACCACCTGTCCGCAGGGTTCGTGCCCGGCGATAACGTTCTGATAGCCCTCGGCGCCCTTGCCGGTGTGCTCCCGGTAAATCGCCCGGATATCGCTGCCGCAGATAGTGCAGGACTTGGTCTTTACCAGTACCTGCCCATGTCCCGGTTTGGGGATAGGCACATCCTTGAGCACTACCGTGCTGTTTCCGGGGAGATACGCTCCCTTCATGGTTCCTTCCATAATTTTCCTCCGTATATTCCTATGATAAGGGCATCATCAAGGACGCCCTGTAATTCGCTGTCCCTCGTGTGGACAGACACTAGATAGGCAGGGCACGCTCGGCCCAAAGGACGTTCATCAAAGCGCGGCAGGCGCCCTGGGCGGTGCTGAATTCCTCCAGGGTCCCTGCGGTAACTTCAAGCTTCCGGTCAGACCGGGGCATAATATGATCTTCCATGCCGGATCTGATCATATCCAGAAACGAAGGCCCGTTTTTCATGAGCCCTCCGCAGAGTATCACCCTGTCGGGGTCCAGGACGTTTACCGCGGTGGAAAGCCCCATTCCGATATAGTCCGCAGCGGCGGCGATGATCTTCTGGGCCCCCCTGTCCCCGGCTTCAGCAGCCTGGAAAACCATACCGGCGTCCAGCTTTGAAGGGTCCCCTCCGCAGAGTTCGGCCATTTTTGACCTGCCGTGGTGGGCGACTACTGTGGACGCCTGCCTGGCTATAGCCTCGCCGGAAGCTACCGATTCGAGGCATCCTGAATTCCCGCACTTGCAGAGAGGGCCGTTCTTCTCCACCACGCTGTGGCCCAGTTCGCCGCTGGTTCCTCCAGCGCCGGAATAAAGCTCCTCCCCTACGACAAGGGCCGCGCCTATACCGTAGCCAAGGTTCACGCAGAACGTCGCTTTGTACTCGTCCCCTCGGCGGCTGCTCTCGTTCAGCGCCAGGGCGTGGTTGGAATTTCTCACCAGCACCCTGAAGGGCAGCTTTCCGCCCAGGTTCTCCTGGAGAGGCACATCTTTCCACCCGAAGTCCGGGGAGATGAGCACCCTGCCGGTGCCGCTTTCAATAAGCCCCGGCATGGCAACCCCGGCGCCAAGGACGCGATCCCCCGCGCCGCCCAAAGCGGCAAGCCTGGAACGGATGAGTTTTTCCAGCCTGGCGATAAAAACGTCCTCAGGAAACGGGTCCCCTGTGGCCTCGGTGTAACACAGGACCTCCCGGGCAGCGGCGTTGTTCACCACAAGCCGTACCGCGGTGCGTCCCAGGTCCACGCCGGCGACATAAAACGCCTCGGGCACAGCTTCCAGCATCTCCGGAGGTTTCCCCGCGCTGGACTCCCCTTTGCCCAGGGACCGGACAGCCCCTTTTTCCAGGAGCTCCCCGGTAATGGCCATAATCGTAGGAACGCTCAGATCCGTGCGCTTGGCGATAGCCGCCCGGTTGATAGGCCCTTCCCGGAGCAGGCAGCCGAAGACATTGTACTTGTTGGTCTGCGCAATCCTAAGCTTATCAACCTTGGTGTACGAGCGCACCGCTACCCTGCCAGCTCCACCGCGAGACAGTTGGTATAAGCCGTAGGGAGCTTTTCCGGGAGCTTTACGGTCAGGACCCCGAAATTCTGGCTATAAGGAACCGGGCCGCTTCCCAGGAGCCTGACCGAACGGACCTTGTCATCAGGCTTAAAGCTCCTGATTACCGCGGTCCCGTTTTCAACGGCTTTCATGATAAAAGCGTAAACCGTGTTTCCCTTTGAAGTGAAGCGGAAATCCGTCTCTGTCCAGGAAACCTTCTCTTCCCTGAACCCCTCGATGAGCACGCTGGAATAACCTTCACCGGAAATCCGCCAGGGCCGGGTGCCGTAGATCCCTTCGCCGCAGACAGGAACCCAGGACGCCATTTCTTTAAGCGTGTACTGGATTTCCTCATCGATAGTACCGTCAGGACGCTGGAGTATATTGAGGAGCATAGTGCCGTTTTTGGACGCAATGTCGATGAGCATTTCGATGATATGCCCAGGCTGCTTGAAAACCTGCCGTACATCGTAGAACCAGTTGCCGATACAGGTATCGGTCTGCCAGGGCCGGGGGTTGATCCCAGGAAGCTGGCTCTTTTCGATGTCCAGGACGCCGATGGAGTATATTTCCTCACGGCGATCTTTCTGATTGTAGATCGCCCGGTTTTTGCCGTGTTTTTCGGCGGACTTATTGTAAAGATAAGCCACAGCCTCAAGACCCCACCGGTAATCGGCGTCAGTCTCCGGAGCATGGTAGCCCTCATGATCCTGCCCGCGCCTGCCGAAGGGAAGCCCCCCGTCGGAATACAGAAGATCCGGAGTATAGAGATCGATGAGTTCCTTCATAACCGAAAGCCAGTAGGCGTGGTGTTTGGGATTAGGAGTGTACCAGGTTTTTATATTGCTGTTGTCTTCGCCTTTCGTGTAGTGTTCGAAGTTGTCCAGGTAAAAATCCCGGTACGCGGGATCGTTGCCGTCATAGGGAACCCCCGCGTAAGGACCGTAGTTGTCGGCGCCTTTGTTGACGTTCCACCACGAGAAGGTGGCCCCCAGGTGCTCGGTAAGGCCGAAAGGAAGCCCGTGATTGTCCGCCGCTTTTTTCCAGAGCCCGCAGATATCCTTAAGCGGCCCTACCTGGGCGGAATTAAAACGGTTCAGTTTTGAAGGGAAATTAAAAAAATGGTCGTGATGCATAGCCTGGCCCACAAAGTACCTGGCCCCGGCTTTGACATAGAGATCCATCAGCGCGTCAGGGTTGAAGGCTTCAGCCTTCCAGAGTTTTACCAGATCCTTGTACCCGAATTTCGAGGGATGCCCATAGTGGCGCAGGTGGTAAAGGTACTGGGGGCTTCCTTCGATATACATGCTCCTGGCATACCAGTCGCCGTACATAGGGACGCTCTGGGGCCCCCAGTGGCTCCAGAAACCCAGTTTGGCGTCCCTGAACCATTGGGGACACTCAAAACTCCGTAAAGACTCAAAAGAGGGGGAAAATTGCTCAGCCATCGTTTCATCCTTGTTTCTCAGATTTAATTAGTTTGATTAACTAAATAATAATACACCCATTATACTGGTATGTCAAGAGAAACAGCTAAAAAAATTTACTTTTCCAGCCTTTCACGAGAGTGATGTTTACTATAATAATACGAACTCGGCGTTCACACCCAGAGGCAGCCACCTTGTGGAGTATTTCTCCAGGGCTATGGCAAGGGCCTCAATGTTTTCAAGAGGGGTGCCGGGGTAAACGCCGCAGACGAAAGTGAGGCCCCCTTTCGGGGAGCCCAGTTTCTCGACTTCTTCATGAATAAGATCGTCTACATCTTTAGGCGTACCAAAGGGAAGAACCGACTGCCTGTCTATGTCAAGCTGTATGCAGGCCCGTCCTTTTATCTGCCGTTCCAGGTTGTCGATGCCGTTGACCAGATCCTGGGGGTTCACCATATCGACACCGGCTTCTATCTGGTCCTCCAGAATGTCCAAGGTTTTGCCGTCGCTGTGGAGGCCCACGAACATGCCCGCTTCTTTGCAGGGCTGCATGAGCGCCGCGTAAACGGGCTTTACCCAGTCGCGGAAGACTTGAGGGCCCATGATGGTACCGGTCTGGGTGCCCAGATCCTCGGCGAAATACATGAGGTCGGTCCCCCGTTTGATGTGGAAGTCAACAAGTTTCCTGTTGTACTCGTAGATCATGTTATAGATACGGTGAAGCGCCGGATGCATATCCTCATCAGCGTAATCCATAAGGGCGTTCTCGAAACCCCTGAGGTAGGTATGGCGGAGAAAGAGGAAACCATGTTCCGTACCTCCCTGTATAACGGCGCCGCGTTCTTTTTCAGCCTGAACTTTTTCCTTTTCCGCAGCCCATTCTTCCGGGGAAAGATCTTTTACCGGTGAAGCCGGCGGAGTATAAGTGTCCAGCGCATCAATATCTTCCAGGGGATGGGCGATACAGACGCCGTCAAGGTAACGCAGGGGGTAATGCCATTTGCAGCCCCAGACATCAGTAACATAATTGTCATCAATTTCTTCGGTAGAGAACCGGAGGTCCTTATAGTCCACCCTGCCTTTTTTGTAACGGAACACCGCTGGATGCCTCAAAGCGACGGCTTCCATTTTTTCTTTGTAGAGGGCCCAGACCGCCTGGTTTACATAAATATCGGCAATAAGCCACTGGGGATCCGAAAAGGTAAGGGTCCTGATAAAATTTTCCCGGTATGAAAGTTTTGCCATAGTCAGCCCTTGATTCCCGAAATTGCGATACCTTCTATAAAATATCGCTGGGTGAACATATAGAGTATCATGATAGGCGCCAGGCAAAGCAAGGTGGCCGCCATCATAAGGTTGTATTCGCCGCCGTACTGGTTTTGAAACTGGAGGAGCCCCACAGCCAGCATCTGTTTTGTCTTTGTGCTGATAAGCAAAAGAGGCCACATAAAAGAGTTCCAGGTTCCCACAAAGGTCAGTACCGTTAAGGCCGCCAGGGCAGGACTGGCCAGAGGCAGCATGATCAGCGCGAAGATACGGGGCGGGGCGCAGCCGTCTATATACGCCGCGTCTTCAAGGTCTTTAGGCAGCGTAAGAAAGTACTGTCTCATTATAAAGATGCCGAAAGGAGACACCAGCGATGGAATGATAAGGGCAAGGTGTGAATCGATCCAGCCGAAATCATGAACAAGGAGGAATACCGGTATCATGGTTACCTGACCCGGAATCATCATGACAGCCAGTATCACCATAAAGAAAGCATCCCGGAAGCGGAAACGCATCCGGGCAAAGGCGTATCCCGCCAGGGCCGATGTCAGGAGGATTCCCAGAACGATGAGGCCCGTTATCTTGAACGTGTTCCAAAGGTATTGGAAGAAGGGAAAGACGCTGATGGCCTTAGGATAATTTGCCCAGACCACAGGGTCCGGTATCCACTGGGGAGGGTACATATTGATGGACTTTTTTTCTTTAAGAGAAGTGGAAACCATCCATAAAAAAGGTACCACCATTGATACCGCCCCAATGGAAAGTATGAAGTAGATAAGGCCGTTATTAATCGCTTTGAATTTTCTTCTCATGTAAGTTTCCTTATTCGTCCTCTGAGTAGACCCACTTGCGCTTGACAAGCCATTGGACAATCGTAACCGCCAGGATGATCGCGAATAGGATGAAGGCCATAGCCGAAGCGTAGCCCATGTTGAAATTCTCAAAAGCAGTCCGGTAGATGTAGTACACGATAACCAGCGTCGCGTTTCCCGGTCCGCCCTTGGTGAGGGTGAGTACCGTGTCAAAAACCTGGAAGGAGCCGATGATGGCCAGGATGATCACCATGAACAGGGTAGGCGACAGCATAGGCAGGGTTATTTTGAAAAAACGCTGCCGCCGGTTCGCCCCGTCTATGACCGCCGCCTCATGAAAGACAGCCGGCACGGACTGGAGGCCCGCCAATATCAGAATGATATTAGACCCAAGACTCTTCCATACGCTCATGATGATCACCGCCGGCATGGCATAGCGGGTGCTTGTAAGCCAGGGGATCATTTCTTTCATGCCCAGGCTGTAGAGCATTACGTTGAGGAGACCGTAATTCGTGTTGAAGATCCAGCGCCAGATGAGGGCAATGGAAACCCCCGATGTAATGGCCGGCAGATAATAGAGGGCCCGGAAAAAAGAGGTAAACCGGATCTTCTGGTTCAAAAAGGACGCGATGATAACTGAAAACACCAGGGTACCCGGCACGCAGCCCGCCACATAGTAACAGGTATTGAGCAGGGCCACCCTGAAGTTAGCATCGCCGAAAGCGGCCTTGAAATTGGCGAATCCCGTTGGTATACGGCTGTCAAAACCGTTCCACTCCGTCAGGCTGATGAGAAAACCCGACGCCATGGGGTAGATCTGGAAGACCGCAAGAAGGGCGAAGGCCGGCAGGATAAAAAGCGGCGCATAACGCGCC
>JAITEW010000245.1 GCA_031281855.1 Treponema sp. | reverse complement strand
TTAACCACGAGGGGAAGATGGCAGCCTATCACCGTTTTCTGGAGGGACAAAAAAAGAATGCGAATTTGAAAAAATCCGCTTGACTTTTATCATAGACGTCCGCTCTGCGGCGGGGTTGGTTGATTTGCTTTCGGCTGATTTTTCGAAGGATATCTGGAATGGAAAGAATTTTGAAGAATGCCGCAAAGCACTGGCGCTTAAAAACGGCGAATGTCCGGTATTTGAGCTCTAAAAAAATAGGAAAGGCATAATCAGGGTTTTGGCTCCCACTCGGGGGATTTTTATACCCCCCCTTGGGCTAAAAATACAAACATGGTATTATTCCGGCATGACAACTCGTGAACGGCTTAACGATGCTGCGGCCGGACGCATCCTTATTCTCGACGGAGCCATGGGCTCCCTGATCCAGGCTTGGCGTTCTCCCGAGGGACAGCCCCTTGGGGAAGATGACTTTAGAGGGAGCCGGTTTTCCGGCCACAAGACGCCCCTTCTGGGCTGCAACGATCTGCTCTGCCTGTCAAGGCCGGATGTCATATCCGGCATACACGAGGCCTATCTTGAAGCCGGGGCGGATATTATCGAAACCTGTAGTTTCAATTCCACCGCTGTCTCCCTGGCGGGATTCGGTATCGGGGATCTGGCCTATGAGGTGAGCGCCGCCGCCGCCGGCCTGGCGCGGAAAGCGGCGGACCGCTATTCTTCCGCCGAAAAACCGCGCTTTGTCGCCGGGAGCATGGGGCCTACCGCGAAAAGCGCCTCCATCACTTCCGACATGGACAGGCCCGGCAGCCGGGCGGTTACCTGGGACGAACTTGAGGCGGCGTACTACGATAACGCCCGGGGCCTCATTGAAGGAGGCGCCGACCTCCTGGCTGTGGAAACTGTCTTTGACAGCCTCAACGCCAAGGCCGCCCTGTTTGCCATAAACCGCCTGGCAGTCGAGCGGGGCGCGGATATCCCGGTGATGGTTTCAGCCACTATTTCCGAATCAGGCCGCCTCCTTACAGGCCAGAGGATTGAATCCTTCTGCGAAGCGGTGATCCACGCGAAGCCCTGGGCCGTCGGCCTTAACTGTTCTTTCGGCGCCGAAGCCATAAGGCCCTTTGCCGCCGAACTGGTCGCGTGCGCTCCTGTCCTGACCGTTGTGTACCCCAACGCCGGCCTTCCTGACCGCCAGGGCGTCTACAGCGAAACCCCGGAGATTATGGCGGGCCATATCGAAGCATGTCTCAAGGAAGGCTTTCTCAACATCGTGGGCGGCTGCTGCGGTTCCACGCCGGCCCATATTGCTGCTATCGCCGCAAGGGCGAAAGACTGCCGCCCCAGAAAGCCGCCCGTTGTTTCCCGCGCCGGAGCGGCTGCCGCCGGAATACCCGGTGCGGACAGGGCCTTCCAAGAGTCCGTTGACGCCGGGAACTACGAGGATGCCGTAGAAACCGCCAGGGACTTGGCCGCCCAAGGCGTTAAGGGCCTCAGCCTGAAACCCGGCAAGGCCCCGGACCCCGCGGCGTTTGTCAGGGACTTCATTTTCCTTGGGAACTGCTTCCCGGCAGTGGTGGAACTTCCGCTGTACATCGAAAGCTCCGGCTGGGCAGTCCTGGAAACAGCCCTCAAATGCCTCCAGACCCGGAGCTTTGTCAGATACTCAGGGGCCCCGGAAGAAAGCGCCGAATACAGGGAAAAGGCCCGGCTCATCAGGGCCTATGGCGGGGAACCGGTATCGGCTTCCTCCTGGAGCCTTTAATGGCCTTAAACGCCTGTGCGGTCACGAAATACACGGCTCTTTTTACCGGGGCTTTCAAGTCCCGGCTTGTGTACCGTCTTTCAACGATAACAGGCATTTTTAGTTCCGGGATTTTTCTTTTTATTCAGTACAGTCTCTGGAAAACCCTGATAAGCACCGGCATAAGGCAGGACGTAAGCCTCAAGGACATGATCGCCTATATCATGATCACTACAGCGGCAGGCGCTTTGAGCAGAGGGGACATCGCAAACCAGCTCGGGGCCGCCATACGGGACGGTTCGGTAACCGGTTTCCTCCTCCAGCCCATGTCTTTCAGGCTCTACCAGTTTTCAAGCATGCTTGGGGGGAACTGTTACGCCTTCCTCACGTCGGCCCTGCCGGTTATCATCGGGGGCTGCGTTCTGATCGGCGTCCCGGCGCCGCCTTCGATCCGGCACGCTGTCTTCTCCATACTCATTACGCTGACAGGCGTGCTTATCAAATTTGAAATTATCTATATCTTCGGCCTCCTGGCCTTCTGGACCCAGAGTACCTGGTTTATCGATTGGTATGTTGACGCCGCGGTGAGTCTTTTTGGCGGGACCCTCATCCCTCTTTGGTTTTATCCCGAGGGGCTGGAAAAAATCACCCGTTTTCTTCCTTTTAGATATATCTCCTTTGAAGGCGTCAACAGTTACCTGGGGCGTATATCTCCGGACGGCATGGCCCAATCCCTGGGTATGGCCCTTGGATGGTGGCTGGTGCTTTACGGCGCCGGTAAGCTCCTCTGGTTCGCCGCCAGGAAAAAACTGACCCTTAACGGAGGCTAGTACAGAATGAAAAGGGCGGTCTTGAAATTCTCCGGACGCGCAAGGGCCGGCATCGGCCTCTATCTGAGTTTCACCAAAATCGCCTTCAGGAGCATAGCCATCTACCGTTCGGCTTACTGGCTGGGAGTAGTGGCCCAATGGCTGAGCTACGGCATAAGCTTCGCGGTCCTTTTTATTATGGTAAGGAATTTCAGAGTTCTGGCGGGATGGAACAGCGAGGAGATACTCTTTCTCTACGCCATGAATCTGCTCTCCTACGCCCTTGGAGCGTCCTTTTTCTTTAACCCCTGTATGGGCCTTCCCGGAAAAATCCGCACCGGCGAATTTGACATAGCCCTGACAAAACCGGTCAGCGCTTTTGGCCACGAAGTGCTCAACGGTTTCAACTTTGGCTACCTGAGCCATATAACCCTTTCCACGGCGGTTATGATCTTTTCGCTTAAAACACTCGGCATCGTCTTTAGCCCCGCTTCAGCCTTCGTCTTTTTGGCGCTGCTCCTGGGAGCGGCTCTGATCCAGGCAAGCCTCCTTATTTTCGGTTCCGCCTGGAGTTTTTTTACCGTAAACGAAAATCCCGCTATGCGTCTTATATGGACCCTGAAAGATTTTATCAATTACCCCCTTCCCATCTACCCCGGGGCTATGCAGGTCTTTCTTACTTTTATCGTGCCTATGGGTTTTCTGAATTACTACCCCGGCGCCGTGGTTTTGGGAAAAAGTGGAGGGGGCCTGTTTCCTCCCGGCCTGGGATACCTGACGCCTTTTGTCGGCATCGCTGTATTCATATTGAGCATACGTTTCTGGAACTGGGCGTTGTCAAAATACCAGAGTACAGGAACTTGAGCAGGACAATAGACTTGTTCAGAAAACGCGGTTTTGTAAGGAGGGGAGGGGGGTATGGCGTTTATCGAAGTAAGCCATGTAAGCAAAAGCTACAAAATCTTCAAAAGCGGGCCGGGAATAGGGGGCGCCCTTGTTTCCCTTTTCCACCGGGAATACACGGTTAAAAAAGCGGTAGAGGATATTTCATTTTCCATAGAACGAGGGGAAATCGTGGGCTATATAGGCCCCAACGGAGCGGGAAAGTCCACTACCATAAAAATGCTCTCAGGCGTGCTTATCCCCGACAGCGGCGAAATAAGCGTAGGCGGCATTGTCCCCTGTAAAGAACGGAAGAAAAACGCCAGGCGTATCGGCGTTGTTTTCGGCCAGCGATCCCAGCTTTACTGGGATCTTCCCATATCGGATACCTTCAGCCTTTATCAG
>JAITEW010000067.1 GCA_031281855.1 Treponema sp. | reverse complement strand
TACAGTGAACACGACTTCAAGGTGGATTAAGGAGAGCATTGGGCGTTCTGTTAGCAATTCGATACCCTATGCTGTATTTCATATTCTGAATTGAAGATGGAAAGGTATTCCTTTGAGTTTCGTGTATATCAGTAGTATAGTGTAAATATACACGGAGGCCCTATGTATCCGGAAAGAAACATAACCCCTATTATAAAAGATGTTTCCCGGTGCTTATAGACGAAGTGCAGTACGCGCCGGTATGGAATATCTAAGGCAAAAACTGCAGACGAACGCTTGATTTACCCGCCGTTATCGCCGTATTATACAGCGATGGCACTACGGAAGGCGGCGGCTCCCAAGGCTCCGGATAAAAAAACAACATACTCTGGACCGAAAAAAAGTGGAGGCCGCAAGCCTTGGGCTCTCATCTTTTGGGTGGTTTTTTTTCTTGTTATTTTTATCCTCTTTTTAATTAACCGGGATCAGATCCGGCAGACCCTTAAGGATACCCAGTTTGTTGACAGGCTGCTGAACCGTCAGGTAACGGATACGACTGTTGAACCGCTGCCGCTGCCTGTTCCCGATCAAGGCGGCGATTCTCCGGAGGCTGAAGAACCTGAGTCGCCGGAACCTCCGCAGGTCCAACCGGAGCCTGCCGCTGCGCCGCCTGCCGGGCCTGCTGTTGAAACCGAACCGGCGGTCCCCAGAGACGTGCGGAGTCCGCTTCCTGAATCCCGGCCTGCGCCCCCTGCGCCGCAGCCCCCTGCTGCTCCTGCGCCTGAAGTTTCCGGGCCGCCGGCCCAGACCCCGCCTGGGACGGCTTCCGGAACCGGACAGCGGCCCCAGACGGATTTCCGGGAACGGAACCTCTACTTTATCCAGGTTGATACCGACGGGCTTATACTCAGAACCAGGGTTACCAGGCAGTTTCCGGTTTCCGACTCCCCTTTGCTGGATGTCATCGAAGCGCTCGTCAACGGGCCCAACGCCGAAGAACAGTCCCGGGGCCTTATATCCCTTATTCCCAGAGAGACGAAAATTCTGAACCTCACAGTAAGAGGCAGTACAGCGTATATCAGCTTCAGCGAGGACTTTCAGTTTATAACATCAGGGGTTGAAGGCTATGCCGGGGCCTTGCGGCAGGTGGTGTGGACTGCCACGGAATTCCCCAATGTACAGGATGTACAGATTCTTATCGAAGGCAGGCGGGTGGATTATCTGGGAGAAGTAATCTGGATTGGCAGCCCTGTCAACAGGGATATGCGTTGAGTCAGCCCCTGGGGCTGTATTAAGAACTTTCAGTCAAGGCGCCTAACCGAGACGGCTTTTCTTGTTTCGCTGTCAACTTCGGCGATGATGCCGTGAACCGCGGTTTCCCCGGTCCCTTCAGCTACTTCCATACGGTAGAGCACCTGGTTTCTGGCCCGGTCAAGGCATATTTTCGGGTCCATACCGATAATGCCGCCTGCTGTCCCTGTCATTCCCAGGTCGGTTATGTACGCGGCGCCTTTGGGAAGGATGCGTTCATCCGCGGTCTGTACATGGGTATGGGTTCCCGCAACCACGCTGACCCGGCCGTCCAGGTAGAAACCCAGAGCCTCTTTTTCACGGCTTGATTCGGCGTGGAAATCCACGATATAGATAGGGCGGGTTTCCGCCGACGGATCTCCGGCGCTGCTTTCGATAGCGTCAAAGGCCCTGAAGGGGCAGTCCAGGGGCTGCATCAGTTCCCGTCCCTGGAGGTTAATCACGATAAAAGATTGCGTACTGCCGTCCGGAGCAGTTTTGCTGAACCGTTCCCAGCCCCTGCCGGGATTGCCCTGGGGGTAGTTCGCCGGGCGCAGGACCCGGTTTTCGTTGTCCATTACGGGCCAGAATTCCCGTTTTTCCCATACATGGTTGCCGCTGGTCACTACGTCCGCGCCGGCAGTGAGAATACGGTCCAGCGTTTCTCTGGTTATCCCGAACCCTGCCGCCGAATTTTCACCATTGACTACCACGAAATCGGCGGCATTATCACGGATTATACCCGGAAGTTTTTCCTCGAGGATCCGGAGCCCCGGTTCGCCCATGACATCGCCTATCATAATAATATGAACAATAGCCATAATGATAAGTATACCGGTAATACCGGGATTATCTACCCCGGGTTATCACGAAAAAACAGAGCTATTTTATCTCATCCAGGCTGTCTTTGAGATCTTTCCAGAGGGTTTCCTTGTCTTCAAGGCCTGTGTGGATGCGGACGAGGCGCCGCTCTCCGCCGAACCAGTAGATAAGCGATTCAAAGCCGCCCCAGCTTGGGCCGGAGGCGAACCATTTAATGCGGCGTACAAATTCCATCCCCTCGCTTTCGCTGCAGTCCAGTTCGAAGCTGAGAGGGCTTGAGAAACCGCTCATCTGGGAAAGGGCCAGGCTGCGCTGGGGGTAGCTCGCCAAACCGGGATAGTTCACCTTTCGCACCCTGGGATGCGATTCAAGTTTTTTAGCGATAAACATAGCGGTTTGCCCTTCGGTTTTGACTCTGAGTTTTAAGGTTCTGAGACCCCTGATAGCCAGCCACGCTTCCATAGGCTGCAGGGTGCCGCCGTATATGGATCTCACGTTCCGGATCTTGTCTATCATCGCCGCGCTGCCGGCAGCTACGCCTGCGACAATGTCGCTGTGTCCGCCCAGGTATTTGGACGCCGAATGCAGCGAAATATCAATGCCCATGGTTATGGGCTTTTGTAAAAGCGGCGTAGCCCAGGAATTATCGATAATAGTGATGATGCCTTTCTTCTTCGCGAGTTCCGCTACAGCCCGGAGATCCTGAAGCATAAAGACAATCGAAGAAGGGCTTTCGAGATAGATTATTTTTGTGTTAGGCTTTATGGCTTCTTCAAACTGTTCTATCCTGTCTCCGGGCACATAGCTTACCTCAACGTTAAAGCGGCTAAGGTATTCCTGGACCAAATGCCTCATTCCGCCGTAAACGGTGTCTACAGCGACTATGTGTTCCCCAGCCTTAATATTCGCGAATATCGAAGAAGTGATGGCAGCCATACCGGAGGAAAAAGCGGCCGCCTCTTCGGCCCTTTCCAGGGCGGCCACTTTCTGCTCAAAAATATCGACTGTAGGATTGCCCGCCCTGCTGTAGGAGAACTTCCCGGGTTTGGAAGCGCCCAGCTCTTCTTTCGGAACAACAAAGAGTGAACTGAGATAAACCGGAGGTACTACCGCGTCATTATGGGCAGAATACTCGTCCCCGAGATGGGCAAGGATATTGGCGTCGTTACAGGACAAATCCGGGCTGCTCATTGAAAACTCCTGTGCATTCGCCATCGTGCGTCAACGTCCCTGCGGGGCCGGGCGCTTTACCGGGCGTATTCCGTAATCCTGGTTTCCCTGATTATAGTCACCTTGATGCGGCCGGGGTAGCGGAGGTCGTTTTCGATCTTTTTGGCGATCTCCTTTGCCAGGTCCCTGGACTGGTCGTCGCTGACGGCTTCGTTGTTAACAATGATGCGGAGTTCCCGGCCCGCCTGGATGGCGAATGCCTTGTCCACGCCGATAAAGCCTACGGCGATGCTTTCCAGGTTCTCAAGGCGCTTGATGTAGTTGTCCAGCGTCTCCCTCCGGGCCCCGGGGCGTGCGGCGGAAATGGCGTCGGCTATCTGGACCAGCACCGATTCGATGCACGAAGGCTCTATGTCGTTGTGGTGGCTGCCGATGGCGTTGATGATCCTGGGATCTTCGCCTATCTTCCGGGCCATGTCCATGCCGATTTCCGCGTGGTTCAGGTCCGAGTCCGATTCCACCCCCTTGCCGATGTCGTGGAGCAGCGCGGCCCGCTTGGCCAGTTCCCGGTTGCAGCCTACCTCGGCGGCCAGCATACCGGCGATAACCGCTACTTCCCTGGAATGGTAGAGCACGTTCTGGCCGTAGCTGGTGCGGAAGTAGAGGCGTCCCAGGGCGCGGATGGCTTCCTGCTTGATATTGTGGATTCCCAGGTCGAAGAGGACTTTTTCCCCTTCTTCAAAGATCTTCTGGGAGATGTCTTTTGTGACCTTAGTAACGATTTCCTCGATTCTCGCGGGGTGGATGCGGCCGTCGGTGATAAGCCGTTCCAGGCTGACCTTGGCGATTTCCCGGCGTACGGGGTCGAAACAAGAGATAACCACAGCCTCAGGGGTGTCGTCGATGATAATGTCCACGCCTGTAAGGGTTTCCAGGGTACGGATATTCCGGCCTTCCCGGCCTATGATCCGGCCTTTCATCTCGTCGTTAGGAAGGGTTACGGTGGCTACCGTAACTTCCCCGGTCACTTCCGTCGCAAGCCGCTGGATAGTGGCCACCAGGATATCACGGGCCTTCTTTTCCCCCGCGAGGTTGGCTTCCTGCTCGATCTTGTTGATCAGAGCCTGGGCGTCGTGCTTAGCCTCGTTTTCGAGACTCTGGATAATGAGGGCTTTTGCCTCTTCGGCACTGAGGCCGGATATCCGCTCCAATTCCTGGCGGTAGCGCTCCTCTTCCTTGTCGAGGGCGTTTTCCCGTTCCTTAAAGGACTTTTCCTTTTCAGCCAGAACCTCTTCTGTCCGCTCAATCTGAGCGGTTTTCTTATCGATACTCTCTTCTTTCTGCACTACCCGGCGTTCATACCGTTGTAATTCAGCCCTTCGTTCCCGGGTCTCCCTCTCCTGCTGGTTCCGTTCGCGGATAACTTGTTCTTTTGCCTCAAGAAGAATTTCCTTCTTTTTAGCTTCAGCTTCCTTTATCGCATCCTGTTTTATACGTTCGGCGCGCTGCTCCGATGCCGTAAGTTGAAATCTGGCATACAGCCATCTTATGATCCAGCCCAAGGTTAACCCGGCAAGCGGGAGGATTATCCAAAACATCCATTCCATGATGATTCCCCTTACCGTTAAAATACAAAAAACTCATAATAAGATACCAAAATGGGCGGTTTCTGTCAACCGCCGCCCGCGTTGCCTGTATACCGGCGCCCGCAGCGGCCCTATTGACGCAGTAAATTTTCACCCCTATGCTGGGGTTATGAATACCTACAGCATTCCCCCTATTTGGGAAAACCCTGAAATTCAGGAAATAAACCGTCTGCCTATGCGCAGCCCGCTGCTGCCCTTTGCGTCCCCGGAAGCCGCCCTGGCCGATGCCGCCGCGGGGCCGGAATATCCGGACTTTTCCAAAAACGGGTACTTCCTCAGCCTGGACGGTACATGGACCTTCAAGCTGCTGGATAACCCCGGCGATGATTACCCCCAGGTTGAATCCGGCGGGATGGTTCCCTGCGCGGGGTATTCGGGCTTTAAGGTCCCTGCCTGGGCGGAGGCTTCTTTTAGGCCTGTTAAGAACGGGGCCAAAGCGGACAATCAACCCGGCGGGAACTGGGGGGAGATCAAGGTGCCGGGCACCTGGACCCGGCAGGGTTACGACAAGCCCCACTATACCAATGTGCAGATGCCTTTCCAGGCCCAGCCTCCTAAGTCGCCGGACCTGAACCCTACGGGCCTTTACCGCCGGAACTTCACCCTGCCCCCGGCCTGGAAGGGCCGCCGGGTGGTGCTCCACGTCGGTTCCGCCGAAAGCTGCGCCCTGGTTTATATCAACGGGATCTTCGCCGGAGCCGGGAAGGATACCCGGCTCCCTTCGGAGTTTGACATCAGCCCTTATCTGAAAGAAGGGGACAACCTGGTTTGCATCAAAGTGGTGCGGTATTCCGACGCCAGCTATGTGGAGGACCAGGATCAGTGGTGGTACGGCGGGATACACCGGAGCGTGTTTCTCTATTCCACAGAGGATTGCTATATAAAAGA
>JAITEW010000035.1 GCA_031281855.1 Treponema sp. | reverse complement strand
TGATCCATATCATGGCTATGCCCATCAACTGGGTTCTGTACTTTGACAACAGCTCAAGATCAATAAGGCGGTTCATTACGGCGCTCCGGTGACAAAAAGTGGCTTCATTATAAAGTAATCAGCTGAAGGGGTCAATCAACCGATTTAAGAATTCATCCTGTCATCCAATTTCTATCATCCAATAAGGAAGGATCACAAATCTTTTTTTAGATCCGCTTGACAAAATAGACAAACACTAAATAGTGTATAACCTGCGGTCTGCGGGACCGAATAGGAGAATGGAGCCAAAAATGAAAAAAGCCCTGACCATTGCCGGGTCCGACTGTTCAGGAGGGGCAGGTATTCAGGCGGATCTAAAAACCTTCTCTGCCCACGGGGTGTTCGGCATGAGCGCCGTTGTTTCAGTGGTTGCTGAAAACACCAGCAGGGTCATCGCTGTGGAGGATGTGAGCCCGCAGATGGTGGGGCAGCAGATCGACGCGGTCTACGAGGACATCGGGACCGACGCGGTAAAAATCGGCATGCTTTCCACCGGGGCGCTGATGAAAACCGTAGCCGCCAAGCTGGACCAGTACCGGCCAGCCAATGTGGTAATCGATCCTGTGATGTACGCCAAGAACGGCGCTCCCTTGATGGATCCCGACGCCATTGACGCTCTTATCAAATACATACTGCCCAGGGCGGATTTAATCACCCCTAATATCCCTGAGGCGGAAAAAATAGCGGGTATGAAAATCGCTGATGAAAAGGACATGGAACAAGCGGCAAAGCTGATTATCAAAATGGGCTGTTCCCAGGTGCTGATCAAAGGCGGCCACTTTCAGGGCGATGCGTTGGATCTTCTCTACGATGGCAGGGAATTCTTCCGCTTCTCGTCGCCAAGAATCAACACCAAAAACACCCACGGCACAGGCTGCACCCTTTCGTCCGCTATAGCCGCCAACCTGGCCCTGGGCTGTCCTATGAAGGACGCTGTAGAAAAGGCGAAAAACTACGTAACCACAGCTATAGAACATGCTCTCCCTATAGGCAAGGGCCACGGCCCGACTCATCATTTTTACGATTTGTATTTACACGGCCTGCGCCGGTGAACGAAGCTGCGCGGTTTTTTACAGCCTGCTGCTAATCTCCGCGTTTTCTTTGTATTTGAGTTCTTCTAGAGGAAGGCTTTCCAGGTATTCGTCCAGAATTTCCTGTTCTTTGTCCTGGAAGGACAGAAACTGCATGGAGACGATGCGGCCTGTGCGTGCAAGGCGGCACACCGGGGAAAGGATGGAGTCCCCGGCTCTGAGGGAACACTCGGTGAGTTCCATGTTCAGCATGATGTCTTTCATCACATTGGAATAATCCGGCAGGAACGACAGGCCCCCTGAAGAGATGGTCTTGACTTCCCCGGTGATGATGGTCTGGTCCTTGGGGTTGGCAAAGACAAAGTTGATGCGCTGCCAGTTCTCGGTGTGGTAGCGGCGGGTGCGGCGCTTTTCCTCCACAGGCATGTAACGGCTGAGGATTCCCTGGAGGCGGTCCACTTCGGAGGCGTTGTCCAGGCTTTCGGCGACAATGCCGCTTACGCCGAGATAGAAAGCTTTGGAGGTTTCTTCAAGCGGGAAGTTATCCCCTTTAAGGATGATAATGGGGCAGACGTCCTTGGCCCGCTCGTTCCGCACGAACTGGACTATGGTTTTCCAGTGCCTTGGGAAATCCTGGGCGCTGATGATGATCCCTGAAGGATCGGCTTCGTCAAGATTATCCATTGCCTTGATTGCGTTGTGGTAACGGATAAGTTCAAAACCCAGGGGCCTGACATAGAGGGAGATGAGGTTGTAGGTTTTATCGGACCCCAGTACCAAAAGCAGTTTCATTATCCGTCCCTTACTCGGTTCCCAGGTTCACTACTGAATAATCTACAATGGTCCAAATATCATCACTGCGGCGGAGATAATAAGTATACCTCTTTTTTTCAGTATAAGTTCCTACCTTGAAATATTCCAGTGCTGTAACACTCCCTTCTTCGGCGTTGTACTGGGTCCGTTCAATGGTGAATTCCCTGGGTATAGAGGCAATGTCGCTGTCCACAACGGCGCTTTGGAGTTCGTTCCGGTAACGGGCTATCATGCGCTGGCGGCCTTCTTCGGATTCAGCCAGCCACTGGCGGCGGCGGTAGGAATCCCGGGAAATCATGGCTTCAAGGTCCAAATAAAGGAAGAATTTTTCCCATTGTTCCTTCTGCCGCGCTGAAATAACGTAGCTTACCACCTCGTCAGGAGGCAGCTTTTCCCGGACCAGGACGGCGTTGGTTTCAATGTCCAGAGCCAGGGGAACCCCGCCGGGGCCGGGGATAAGCGGAGGGCGTATATCAAGGCTCAGGCGGTTGGATTCCAGCGGCGTTGTTCCCTGTGCCGCCGGGCTGGAAGTTCCTGCGGGGTAGTAGAGTTCAGGGTAGATCCGGGCCCGGACCACATAAGACCCGCTCCGGTCCAGGAGGGCGTAATCCCGGAGATCCTCTGTAAAGGAAAAGGATTCGCCTGGTTCTACGGAAATCTCCCGGAAATAGACCTGCTGGCTTTGGCTCCGTTTGCGGACCAGGGCATCGGCGGCTTCTACCGCCCTGTTGGCGGTAGTCCGGACCTCAAAATCCACTGAAAAGGCCCGTTCATCTGCCAGCCGGAACCGGAAAACAGAGGGCCCCTTGTTGGCCACCGTGAGCTGCACAACGATGGGATCCTTTTCAAGGTAGTAAATCCGTTTGTCGAAATACCTGATATTGAGCGTGATACCTGCGCTTCCGGCTGTATCAGCCCCCCAGAGGGCGCCGGAAAGCCCGAATACGAGGAACAGGGCAGGAAAAAGCCTGACGTTACGCTTCACCATAAGTCTCCATTTCTATATTATAGTAATCGGTAGATCCCAATGAATACCTTATCCTTTCCTGATCTTCAAAAAAGAGCCGCTTCTTCAGCCTCAAGCGCCGGGATTCTAAAAGCCTGCAAAGAGGGGAAATTCCCCCTTGAAATCGACGCTTCCGAAGGGGCCTATACCGCCGTTTTGATGTCCCTTATCTATCAGGCCCGCCCCGGGACCTGCATGGCAGTAGTCTCTTCGGATACCGAGGCCGGTACTCTGGGGCGGGACCTGGAAACAGCGGGGGTTCCTGCGGCTGTGCTTCCCTGGTGGGGAACCATGCCTTACCGGGAAATATCCCCGCTTTCGGCGGTCTTTGGGGAGCGTACCGTCGCGCTTTCCTCCCTGGCTATGAGGGAACAGGGGGTCTTTATTGTTCCCCAGCGGGCTTTCCTTACCCCCCTGCCGCCGCCTGATTACCTGAAGAGCCTGCTCATTACCATCAAGCCCGGAGGAGCTATAGACACAGCGGCTCTGGCGGAAACTCTGGGGAACTACGGCTATACCCGGGTTCCCAGGGTCCAGATCCATGGGGAATTCGCTTTAAGGGGCGAGGTGCTGGACATACTCATGGGCGGCGATGAGGCGGCGTGCCGGGTCCTTTTCGACTTTGACCGGGTAGAGTCCATAAAGCGCTTCAATCCCATAGACCAGAGTTCTTTCGGCGCCGAAGGCAAAGGCAAACCGGACGAGCTTGTTATACGGCCCCTTAAAGAAGTGATCTGGACCGACGACCGCATCGAGGCCCTGAGCCGGAACCTTGAAAGCCTCGGGGAGCCGGAAGAAAACTGCCGCATGATCCTTGAAGAGCTTATGACCCGGAGGACCGTAAGCGGCGAGGAAATGCTCTTCCCCCTGGGTTTTGAAAAACCCTCAAGCCTGGCCGATTACCTGGGCCCCGAAGGGACGGTGTTCTTCCTTGACCGGGAGCGCCTTGAGAACGCCCAGGAAACCCTGGACAGGGAATACAAAAACCTCTACTCCAGGGCCGCGCGGGAACTCCGGGAGGATAAGGCCGCCAGGTATCTTCCTGTTCCTGAGCGCATACTCCTCAATTTTGACGCCGAACTGGCCCGCTGCAAGCGGCGGATCTCGTTTATGACCATCAAGGGCGGAGGGGAACCAGGTGCGTTAAGGCTTCAGGCTGCCTGCGATCCTCCAAGGAGTTTTTTCGGGAACGTAGATTATTTGAAGGAAGAGTTCTCAGCCCTTACCAGGCAGGGCTGGGAGCTCGCTGTAGCCGCTGAGTCCGATGTCCAGGCCGCCCGTATCGCCGAACTCATCAAGGACGAGGCTGTTTCCGTAGGCCCCCTGCCGTTTTCCGCCGGTTTCGCCCTGCCGGACATCAAGTTCATGCTTATCCAGGAGAACGAGATTTTCGGCAGAAGGCGGCGGCCTCCTAAATCCCTCAAGACCGTCAGAAGCGCCGCTATCGACACCTTCGTGGAACTCAACCCAGGTGATTACGTGGTCCACGTCAATTACGGCATCGGCCTCTTCAAAGGCATCGAGCGCATCCGCGCCCTGGGGCACGAGCGGGATTACGTTACCCTGGAATATTCGGGCGAAGAAACGGTCTTTGTTCCCATCGAACAGGTGAACCTGGTCCAGCGCTATATCGGCAACGAAGGGTCGCCGCCCAGGCTGGACAAGCTGGGTTCCAAAAGCTGGGAAAACCGCAAGGGCCGGGTAAGCAAGTCCGTAGAGGACATAGCCCAAAGGCTCATCATCCTTTACTCCAAACGCAGGCAGGCCCAGGGCTTCGCTTTCCCTAAAGATACTGAATGGCAGACCATGTTCGAGGCCAGCTTCCCTTTTGAGGAAACCGAAGATCAGCTCCGGTGCGTAGAGGAGATCAAGGCCGATATGGAAAGCCCCCATCCCATGGACCGCCTGGTCTGCGGCGACGTGGGCTACGGCAAAACCGAGGTGGCGGTACGGGCATGCTTCAAGGCCATTATGGGAGGGAAACAGGCGGCTTTCCTGGCGCCGACCACTATCCTGGCCGAACAGCATTACGAAAATTTCCAGGAACGTTTTTCAAAATTCCCGGTACGCCTGGCTATGCTCTCCCGCTTTGTAGAGCCCAAACGGGTCAGGCGCATTCTCGAAGGCGTAAAAAACGGCGAAATCGATCTCCTTGTAGGAACCCACAGGATCATCCAGAAGGACGTGATCTTCAAAAACCTGGGCTTCATGGTTATCGACGAGGAGCAGCGTTTCGGCGTTAAGGACAAGGAACGGCTCAAGGAACTCAAAACCAACGTGGACTGCCTTACCCTTTCCGCCACCCCCATACCCCGGACCCTCCACATGAGCCTCCTTAAAATCCGGGACATGAGCCTTCTGGCAACGCCGCCCCAAAACCGCCATCCTATCGAGACGGCTATCGAGGAATGGAACGAGGACAAAGTGGCCGCGGCTATACGCAGGGAAGCCGAGCGGGGAGGGCAGGTGTTCTTCCTCCATAACCGCATCGAAAGCCTCAACGAGACCAGGATCAAACTGGAAAGGCTCGTGCCTGAGATGCTGGTTGAAACCGCCCATGGCCAGATGGACGCCCAGGACCTGGAAGACGTGATGCACCGTTTTATCCACGGCGGCTTCCATGTGCTGGTGTCAACGACTATCATCGAAAACGGCATCGACATCCCTAACGTGAACACCATAATCATAGACCGGGCTGACATGTACGGCGTTTCCCAGCTTTACCAGCTCCGGGGCCGGGTGGGCCGCTCCGACCGGGTGGCCTACGCCTACCTTTTCTACCCCCAGGACAAAAGCCTTACCGAAGTGGCTATGAAGCGGCTCCAGGTTATCTCGGACTTTACCGAACTGGGATCGGGCTTCAAGATCGCCATGAAGGACATGGAGATCCGGGGCGCCGGGAACCTCCTGGGCCGGGAGCAGTCAGGGGACATTTATTCCGTAGGCTTCGACCTCTATCTCAGGCTCCTGGACGAGGCGGTGCGCAGGCTTGAAGACGAGCGTTACGAGGCCGAAACCGAGACCCTCCTGGAACTGGAATACTCAGGCTTCATCCCGGACAGTTACATTGACTCGGCTCAGGAAAAAATGGAGGTCTACAAAAAGATCGCCGCTGTAAGGGACAAGGAAGAACTTGAGCGGGTCTACGCCGAGCTTTTGGACCGCTTCGGCCCGCTGCCGGACGAGGCGGCTTCCCTCCTTTCCCTTGCCGAGATCCGCATTATCTGCCGGGAGCTTTCGGTGGCTTCCCTCAAAGAGCGGGAAGGCATGGTGCGGGCCGAATTCAGCAAGGTCTCGAAGGTGAAGGTGGACCGCCTGGTGCGGCTTATGAAGGAGTCAGGGGGCAAGGTGAAGCTTGACCCGAAGCAGCCTAATGTGGTTATCTTTGCTGCAGGGAATATCGGCTTAAAGGAAAAAAGCGAATTTATAAGGGAGAAACTCGCGGCCCTCGCGGGTTAGTGTCTGTCCACAAAGACGGGCAAAGGAGCGGTTGATGGGTATAAAAGCGGCGGCGTTTGATTACGGTAAAGTCATTTCATTCCCGCCGGATCACGGGGTTATGGACGAGCTTGCCGCCATAGGAGGGGTAAAACGGGAGGATCTTGAATCCCTGGTCTGGAAGTTCAGGGGCGAATACGACAGGGGCCTTCTTAACGGCCAGGAGTATTACCGTAAGATTCTGGAGCGTCTGGACGTCAATCCCCCTGACGAAACCCTGAAGAAAATGGCGGAAATCGACATGTACAGTTGGAAGCGCGTCAACCCCGGAACGGTAAAGCTGATGGAAGAACTTAAAAAAGCCGGCCTTCTTTTGGGAATACTTTCCAATATGCCCCATGATTTTCTTGCCTGGGCCAGAAAGACCATCCCGGTTTTCAGCCTGCCCCATGTAGGCATCTTCTCCTGCGAGGCGCTTTCCATTAAGCCCGAGGAAGCCATCTACCGGAAACTGCTGTCCGCATTAGGATGCAGGGGCGAAGAGGTTGTTTTTTTTGACGATGTGCTGGAAAATGTAAACAAAGCCCGGGAACTTAAAATCAACGCCTTTTTATGGAAAGATCCTGAAAACGCCCGGCAGGAGCTGGCCGGCCTGGGGGTGCAGTTTTGATCTTCCGTAAGAAGCGGTTCCGGGAAAGGAATGGTTCATGGCTTTTATCAAAACAATAGCTGTTTTTTTTGTTACCGTGTCGACGCTTCTTTTTCTTGTGCCCTTTGGCTGCCTTGGTTTTGTCCTAAGCGTTCTGGGACTGAAAAAGCCCATGGCCTGGTTCATGCATAAGATCGCCCAGTGCTGGGCGCGGCTGCTCATCGTCTGTACGGGCTGTTCCGTCGAGGTCCGGAACAGGGAAAACATCCCCCCGAACGGCGGGCTCTGTTTTGTCAGCAACCACGGCAGCATCTTCGACATAGTCCTCGCCCTGGCGTATATAGGCCGTCCTTTCGGTTTTATCGCCAAAAAGGAACTGCTCCTTATCCCTTTCCTGAACATGTGGATTTTCCTCCTTGGGGGCTTTTTTATTGACCGTAAACAGCCGCGGAACGCCCTCAAAACCATCAACAGCGGCATACGCAGCCTCAAAGCCGGCGGATGCATGCTCATCTTTCCGGAAGGACGCCGTTCAAGAGGCGAGGGCCTTCTGCCCTTCCACCCTGGTTCCTTCAAACTGGCTACGCAGTCAGGGGTCCCTGTTGTTCCCATATCCATCACTGGCAGCTACGACGTGTTTGAGAAGAACCGCCGCGTCAGGGCCGTCCCGGTGCGGGTCGTCTTCGGCGTCCCGGTAGCGACGGAAGACCTGCCCCCTGAAAACCGGAAGCAACTGCTGGCGGACCAGGTGCACGCCGTGGTGGCCGCTGGGCTGGAAGGGTAACGGGGAACAGCCGGCATAGTTATGGCCCGTGTTACGGTAAAAGATATTTCTACAAAGCTCAATATTTCTCTTGGAACCGTGAGTAAAGCGCTTTCCGGAAAAGACGGGGTTAACATTGAAACCCGTAAACTGGTTATCGAAACCGCCAATACCATGGGCTATAAAGTGAACAAACTGGCCCAGAGCCTTTCCCGGAACCCCCTGCTGGTAGGGGTATTGATGCCTTCGGCGTGGCCTGAGTACTACAGTTTTCTGGAAATAGGCATAAAAGACGGTTTTTCGAACTTCAGGGATTATAACCTTTACAGCTTGTTTACCTATGTCCCTTCCCTTTTTTCCAGAAAGGAAATAGAGAAGGCAGAGGAGTTTATTGAACAGCAGAATGTGAACGCCGTTATTATCTGCCCCGCTTTGGACCCTTCGTACAAACAACTTGTAAACAAGCTCAGTAAGCGGAAGATCGTTACCCTGCTTTTGGGCAGGGATATTCCGGATACCGAATATCTTGCCTGCGTCCGCACTGATTCCCCGGTAGCCGGCGCTATGGCGGGAGAATTCCTGGATCTTATCACCCCTCCGGGCGGGGATGCGGTAGTACTCATCGGAAACAAGGATCATCTGGACCATACGGAACGGGTAGAAGGCTTTGCCAGGAGCTTTGTCCGCAAAGGGCACAAGGTAAAAGGGGTGTACGAAACCCAGGATGATCCTGAACTTGCCCATTTTCTTGCAGGCAAGGTGATCCGGGAACAGCCGGATCTGCGGGCCATCTATGTAGCAACCGGCAATTCCATCGCAGTCTGCCGGTGCATTGAAGAAATGGGCCTCCAGGGTAAAATCAGCATCGTCGCCACCGATATTTATCCCGAGATCCGCACTTATATGGAAAAGGACATAATCCAGGGCGTCATCTTCCAGGACCAGATCCGCCAGGGAGAAAACGCCGTCAGGGTGGTATTTGATTACCTTTCAGGCGGCATTATCCCTTCAAAATCCATCTTAATACAGCCCCAGTTGATAATGCGGAGCAACCTCGTCAAAACCTGCGGCCCTTACCTGAACCCGGTAACACACAAAACCGCCGCATATCCGGAAAAATCTGAAAAAAATTAGCTATTACCCGGCCATAGAATAAGCTCACTTTATAATCTTTGATAAATCTCGTTTGTTATAAATTATCCTGTGTATCTCAACTATATCATCTACTACAACATAAAACACAAGATAATTTTTTACTCTCAATAACCTATATTCAGTATCAATTGGTTTAGATGGTCTATAAAGCCGATGCGAATAGGGGTTGATTTTTAAATCTACTATCTTCTTCTCAACTTCATCAATGAAATTTAGTGCGGCTTTAGGGGCCTCCAATCTTTCACTTATATATACAGCTATTTCAAGAAGATCCTTTTCCGCAACAGGTAAATATTTAATGGTATATTCCATTATTTTATTTCCGTGATTCTACTCCGTAATTTAGAAAATACCACTTCATGGGATATACGAGTTTTTGTTGTTTTTGCTTCGAATTCAGCTTCTTTAAGTTTATCATAAATTTCACTTTCGAAGAGTTTATCCTCATAAGCCTCCATACTCATAACAACCATATCGCCATACCCATTCTTTGTTAAGAAAACAGGTTCCTGTGTTTCATGTACAACTTTAGATATTTCAGAGAAATTATTACGCAAATCAGAAACAGGCCGAATATTAGACATAACAGCTCCTTAAAGTCGGTTACTTTGCGGAAACCCCTTATGGACAGACACGATTTAGAGGAAAAAGCGAGCTTTTAACCGTTTTTTCCAAAGCCATTCCCGAAACCAACCGCATTTTAGGAATGACGCTATAAATATATCATACTATTGCTAAAACTTCAACTGTTAACCTGTCATTGGGGTTGAAAGTCCGAAAATACCGGCGCCTCAGCACAGCGTGAAAGGTTCCCCAGAGC
>JAITEW010000333.1 GCA_031281855.1 Treponema sp. | reverse complement strand
GGGGGAGGAGCGTCTTACCCTGGGCAAAATCGGCTGGTTCCTCCTGGAAGATGAGATGACCGGGGTAAACTTTCGTTTTGTAAACGATGTCTGTTATCAGGGAGCCTATGAACTGGCCGCCTCCCTGCGGGAGGGAAAACCCGCGGGGCTTTCCGTATTCGACGGCGAATGGAAGACCATCTACGAGGCTCTCTCCTCTCTGCCGGAGCGGGTACAAAAAAGCTGGTTTGATTTTGATCATTTTTATTCGGATATAGCCTTTCGTGAAGCCCTGCCCCTGGTCTTCGCTTCCAGGCCGAAATTCATGGTCGATATTGGGGGCAATACTGCGAAATGGGCCATAGCCTGCTGTACCTACAACCCGGCGGGTTCCAGTACCATCGTCGATCTTCCCGGCCAGACCGCCCTGGCGGAAAAGAAGGCCTCCGCCGCAGGCTTCGCGGATCGCATCAGTGTTTATCCCGGCAATGTCCTGGACCGGAATCTGGCTTTTCCCTCAGGTGCGGATACTCTGTGGATGAGCCAGTTTCTGGACTGTTTCTCCCTGGAACAGGTACAGAGTATTGCGGAAAAGGCTGCCGCAGCAGCAGGGCCGGAAACCGATGTGTTTGTCCTGGAGCCCCTCTGGGATATGCAGCGTTTTGAGGCTTCCGCCTATTCCCTTCAGGCGGTTTCCCTCTACTTTACCTGCATGGCCAACGGTTGCAGCAAGATGTACCGTTATGGTGAATTAAAAGAAGCTATAGAAAAAGGCGGTCTCCTCCTGGCCGAGGCCCACCACAACCTCGGCAGTAACGCCTATTCCCTGCTGCGTTTCAGGAAAAGGCCCGGATGAGGTCCCTGTATATCCAGCGGTTTTCAGCCTGGGCGCCGGGTGTCGAGGGGGAGGCCCAATGGAAGGACTGGGCTGCGGGAAAGCGGGAAATTGCCGGTACCGGGGAAAACCCCGCGCTGGATTTTCTCCCGCCTCTTTTTTACCGGCGTCTGAGTCAGCTTACCAGGATGACCATAAAAACGGTTCACGATCTTATGCCCCTGGGAGAAGGGACCAAACTGGTCTTTGTGTCCCTGCGGGGGGAAATTTCCGCCCAGTATCGGATCAACCGATCCCTTATTGAGGAGGGGGAGATTAAACCTGCCCTTTTTTCCCTTTCCGTGTTCAATACCCCGCCGGCCCAGACTTCTATCGCCCTGGGGCTTAAGGCCGGATACACGGCGCTGTATCCCGCCGGTTTCCGGGAGGGGCTGCTTGCCGCGGCGGCGCCCATCCTGGCGGGCGGGGCGGAGCATGTCGCCCTGGCTTATGCCGATGAAGCCTGTCCCCCGGAATACGGCGGCCTCGATCCCGATCTCTCCCCGCCTCTGGCTTTCGCGGCCCTGCTTGGGGCCGAACCCGGAGGATGTTCCCTTCCCCTTTCGGCAGGCGGCGGGGTCTCTGAACCGGGGCGCCTGGAATCCCCGGAAAATTTTATACGATACTGCCTTGGAGCGGAGGAGCCTTGTGTCCTGTGAAATGCCTCCTGTTAAAAACCACGTCCTTTACTTTTGGCGGGTCTTTGGCAAATGGCTGGCGTTCTTTATTTTCGGGCTCGGAACTCTTTTTCTGGCAATGGTGGTTTTTCCCCTGATGCGGCTCTTTATCCGCGAGAAGATATGCTTTCAGCGGTATGCCCGCAAAACCGTGTCCCTTTCATTCAGAACCTTTACCGTCTTCATGGATCTTATCGATGTTGTAAAACTTGAAACGGAGGATTACCATTCCTTCACCCGGCTTGGGGGAAAGATACTGGTCGCCAACCATCCTTCTCTGCTGGATGTAGTCATGCTCGTCTCCCTCATCCCCAATGCGGATTGTATCGTGAACGGAGATCTGCTCCACAGTATAGTCCGGAATATCATCAGGGAGCTTTACATTCCCAATACTCTCGACTTCACCACCCTTTCAAGGCTTTGTGCTGAATCTTTGGAGCGGGGAAACTGCCTTCTGATTTTTCCTGAGGGAACGAGGACGAGGCACTATGGTCCTATCAAGGTACAGAAAGGGGCTGCCCGGATTTCCCTGTTATCCGGTAAGCCCGTGGTACCGGTGTATATAGGGGGCAACGACAAATGGGGCCTGGGGAAGAAAGATCCATGGATCGCCTTTAACCACATCGAGCCGTACCGGTATGAGCTTACCTTGTTGGATGAGATTTCACCGGAACGGTATGTTTCCTTTTCCTATAATGCCGCAGTGAAGCTTATGAACGATGAAATAAAAGAGGTCCTTTTCGGGCCTCTGGACAGGGAAATATTATGATCGGGGAAAGGGAAAAAGGTACCAAAATAGGACTTCCCCGGGGTTTTGCCTATTATCTGTATCCCGGTTTTTTTGAAACCTTTTTTGCGGAGTTGGGCTTTACGCCGGTGGTTTCCGAAGCAAGTTCCAGGACCATACTGGAGAAGTCTGCCCTTTTTTCCGAAACCGAACACTGCCTTTCCCATAAGATCTTCGATGCCCATCTCTATTCCCTCCTGGGAAAGGCGGACGCGGTGTTTATTCCCCGTCTTCTTTCCATGACAAAGAAATACCTCTGCTGTGCGAAATTCGGCGCCCTTCCCGATGCGAGCCGCTGTGTACTCCGTTCCATGGCGGGTGGGAAAAAGGCTCCGCAGGTTCTTTCGCTTGATATAAACGAGACCAGGGAAGCTCTGGGGAAAACCCTCCTGCGTTTCGCCGGGAAATTGGGCTTTTCAAAAAAAGAGGCGGAAAAAGCCTGCGCCCATTCCGTCCGGGCCATGAACGCCGTCTATGAGACACAGATCCGCAGGAACCGGGAACTTCCCGAAAGGGGCCGTTTCCTCCTGATAGGCCACAGTTATACCCTGGGGGAGCCCCTCATCATGGAACCGATCCTGAAAAAACTGCGCGCCCTGGGCATCCCCGCGGAAGTCATGAGTTTTGAGCCCCGGCCCCTTCCCTTTAAGGGCGGTTTTTCCCCCTTCGGCAGGGCCTTTTCCTTTGATATGCCTTCGCCCATACGCTGGTGCACCTTCGCGAAGATCGAGGAACGGCTCAAATCCCCGGAGCTTTCCCGTTATGCCGGGGTTCTTCAGATCGGCGTTGTTAACTGCGGCGCCGATTCGGTCATGACCGGCCGCTTCAGGCGTCTGTGTGCCGAAAGAGGCACGGCTTTTATGGAACTAATGATGGACGAACATTCCGGAACCGCCGGCACAGATACCCGTCTGGAAGCTTTCGCCGATTCCCTGGTCTGGAAAGAGATGTCTTTTTCATCATGAGGAAAAAAGACAAGCTCGCTATCCCGAATCTGGGTAATTATACCATAGCACTGGATTCGGCGGTCCGGGCCATGGGGATCGAACCCTGGAGTTCCACCGCCACCGGGACGCGGGCCCTGGAACTGGGAATAGCCGCCGCTCCCGAATCTCTATGCCTCCCCTTTAAGGCCCATCTGGGACATTTTATTGAGGCCGACAACGCAGGCTGCGGCCATGCCCTGATGGTGAACAGCATGGGGACCTGCCGTCTGAGCTACTACCGGGAAATGATCGAGCATATTCTTAAAGATATGGGCAGAAACATACGGGTCTGGGGCCTGGGTTTTGACGGTCT
>JAITEW010000263.1 GCA_031281855.1 Treponema sp. | reverse complement strand
ATCATTTTTACCTGCGACCGGCCTATATCGGAACTCAAAAACATGGCCGAACGGCTCAAAACCCGGTTCAGTTGGGGGTTAAGCGTAGATCTCAAGCCGCCGAATTACGAAACCCGCTACGCAATCCTCAAAAAGAAGATGGAAACCAAGAATGTAACGGTCCCTAAGGAGGTTATTGAACTTATCAGCAAAAATATATCCTCTAACGTCCGGGATTTGGAAGGGGCGCTCAATAAATTGACAGCTTATGCTGAAATGCTTAAACAGCCTATTACCATAGAAATAGCCCAGCGGGAACTTAAAGATATTTTCGCGTCCCCTAAACAGGGAAATTTATCCATAGAAGCTATACAGCGGGTAGTGTCGGACTATTTTCATTTGTCCCCTATAGATCTCAAAGGCAAAAAACGGAGCCAGGGTATAGTAAGGGCCCGGCATATCGCTATGTACCTGGCCCGTACCATAACGGAATATTCGTTTACCGAAATAGGGCAGTCCTTCGGGGACCGGGACCATTCCACAGTGCTGGTTTCATGCGACAAAATAGAAAACGAAATCAGGACCGACACGAACCTCTATTCGGTTATCCAGGAACTGAACCGCATGATAAAGGAATACGGGGCCAAAAACGGATGAAAAGATAATGATGGAACAGCCTCGCTTTATTCTTGATAAAGTGTTAGTATAAAGTGGATATAAGGGTTGGAAAAAACCAGGTGTGGAAAACCCGGAAGTATTGTGGAGAAAAAGGCGTTTTTTCCATAATTCAACAAGAGCTTAATTCCATATAGCATAATGAATTAAGCCTGTTTTCCACATTTTTGGGCCCCTATTACTACTATTACTATTTATATATATTTATATATTAATAGGAGAAGGAGAGTTTTTTATATGAAGTTCACTTGTGATCGAAACATACTGTTAAAAGAAATCGCCATTGCCAACGAAATTATCGCTTCGAAAAATGCCATTTCCATTCTTTCGAATATTTATCTTGAAGCTCTGGATGACGCTTTGATTATCAAAGCCACAGATATGAAGGTTAATTTTGAAACAAAAGTCCCTGTAGATGTCAAGGAAACCGGCGCTATAACAGTGTATGGGGACAAATTTTTCGGAATTCTTAACTCTATTCCTGACGGTGAAGTTGAATTTGACCAGCAGGAAGCTAAAATAACGATAAAAGCTTCCGTAAAAAAGGCCCGTTGGCAGCTTAAAAGCATAGCTTCTGATAAATTCCCCGAATTTACCGCTTCGGGTTCGGAATTCTTTGAAATTCCTGTCAAAGATTTCAAGGAAATGATACAGGAGACTGTTTTTGCGGTTTCAGACGATGAAACCCGGTACTTTATGAACGGTGTTTTCTTTGAAAAGACCGATGACAAGTTCATTATGGTTGCCACAGACGGTCGCCGTCTGGCGTATATCAGCAAAGAAGCCCAGGGGATAAAAGACTTCCAGGGTATCATCATACCGCCTAAGATCCTCAATATTGTGATGAAACGCGCAGGGGATGAAGGTATGATAGGGATCTCTGTTACCGATAAGACTATTTTTGTCCAGTTTGGTTCTTACAAGCTTTCTTCGGTGCTGATCGAAGGACAGTTCCCCAACTACCGCCGGGTTATTCCTGAAAAACAGAATTTTATCTTTACCGTGAACCGCCTGGAAATGCTGGATGCCCTTAAACGTGTTTCCCTCTTAGTGGAGCAGAAATCCCACAGGGTTTATTTGGGAGTAGCTTCCGGCGTGGTTTCGGTGTACTGTGAGGAAAACGAAATCGGCAACGCCAGGGAGGAAATTCCCTGTAAGTACGATGGTGAAGAGGTTTCCATTGCCCTGAACTACCGGTATATAGAGGAACCCTTTAAGGTAATGGACAGCGAAGAGATAAGCATCCATTTTACGGAGCCTAATAAGGCCATTACCATTACCCCTGTGCCTGAAAAGGACTTTTTTCATATTATCATGCCTATGCAGTTGGATTAATACTTCCCCTTATGGGTTTCGTTTCTCTGCGGACCGCCGCATTCCGTAACCTGGCAGACGCCGAAACCGATACCCAGGGGAAGGATATTTTCCTGGTAGGTGAAAACGGCCAGGGTAAAACGAATTTTCTGGAAGCTCTTTATTACTGTTCTTACGGTTCTTCTTTCCGGGGAGTCAGGGACGGCGAACTGGTACGGACAGGGGAAAATGACTGCGCGGTTCACGCGAAGCTGGCAACCCCGGGGGCCGGCCCGGAAGCCAGGTTTACGTGGTCGCAGGTTACGTTCCAGAAAGGTAAAAAGACCATCACCCTGGACGGGAAACGCCTTGAAGACCGGAAGGACCTTTTAGGCGCAGCGCCGTGCATTGTTTTTTGCCATGAAGATATGGAATTCGCCGCAGGCCCTCCTGAACGGCGGCGCTGGTTTTTTGATCAAACCAGGAGCCTTGCAGACCCGGTGTATCTGGAGGATTTCCGCAGTTACCGCCAGGTCCTTAAAAGCCGTAATCTTGTGCTGAAAGAAAACCGCGGATCTTCCCCGGGCGCTGAATTTCACACGCTTCTGGACGCCCTGGATCCCCAACTGGCCGGCTATGGCCTGCGGCTCATGGAAAAAAGGCGGGCCGAAGCCGAGGCGTTTTCCCTTATTTTTGAACCCCTTTACCGGGAAATATCCGGCTTAGACGGCATCACGGTGCGCTATGTCCCTTCATGGAAAGAAGATACCCCTGAAGGGATAGCCGGCGATCTTGCCCGGCGCAGGGAAGGAGACCTGTCTTTCGGCGTGTCCCTTTCGGGCCCCCACAGGGACCGCTATGTCTTTGTCCGCAAAGGGCACGAATTTTCCGGTAAAGCCTCTACCGGCCAGCGCCGCCTTCTGGCCCTGCTGCTCCGGGTGGCCCAGGCAAGGGGTTTTTCCGAAAAAACCGGAAAAAACCCGGTCCTGCTTCTGGACGATGTGCTTCTGGAGCTGGACGGCGAAAAACGGCGGCGGTTCCTTTCGATAATGCCTGAATACGATCAGGCGTTTTATACTTTTCTGCCCGGAGAACCTTATAGCCGGTATTGTAAGGATGACACAATCGTGTACTATGTTGAAGCAGGGACGCTTTTAAGGGAAAGCAAATGAGGAAAGCAGGGGATATTCTGGAGGCCCTTTTCAGGGAGCGCTTTGATCCGCAGCTTCTTGAACACATTCAGGCTACTGCCAGTCTTTTTTCCTCCTGGCCCGCAGTCGCAGGAGACGCGGATATAGCGGCGGCGGCGGCCCATTCCCGGATCAGGGAGTTCGAACGAGGGGTGATCCTTGTAGAGGCTGAACATCCCGGCTGGGTTCAACTGCTCCAGACCAAACAGACCAGGCTCCTCAAGGCGGTCCGGGGCCGGTTCCCGGAACTGGAAGTCCGGGGCGTTTCTTTTTGCCTGAGCAGGGAGCCTATTTCCCTCAAAAAACCCGGTGCTTCAGACGATGCCGCTTCCGGAACACCTGGGGCTCCTGTTGTTTCGGCTCCTGTCCCCGAAGAGGAGGCCCCGGAAGAGAGCCCCGGGGAAGGCGGCGAATTCCAAGCAGTCATGAAGAGGCTCGAAAAGAGTATAAAAAAACGGAACAAGATAAGCCGGCGTTGAACCACTGCCTCCTCTGCCCCAGGCGCTGCGGCGCCGGCCGTAATTCAGGCAGCCGGGGCTTCTGCGGCGAAACCGCTGAACTGCGCGTCGCTGCGGCGTCTATCCACTACGGCGAAGAACCTCCGGTAACCGGAACCGGGGGGTCAGGGACTGTCTTTATCACAGGGTGTAACCTTGGCTGCGTGTTCTGCCAGAACTACCAGATTTCCCGGCAGGGAATGGGGCGAGCCGTTGGCGCCCCGGAGTTTGTTGAAATCTGCCTTGTCTTGCAGGCCCGGGGCGCTGAAAATATCAACATCGTCACCGGGAGCCACGCGGTCCCGGCCCTCGCTGCGGGGATTGCCTGGGCCAGGAAACAGGGACTTTTTATTCCTGTTTTGTGGAATTCCTCGGGCTATGAGGGGGAGGAATCCCTGGCGCTCCTTAAAGACACGGTGGATGTGTACCTCCCTGACCTCAAAACCCTGGACAGCGGCCTGGCGTCCCGTTTTTTTAACGCCCCCGATTATCCCGAATACGCCGCCGCGGCTATCCTCAAGATGATAGAGTACCGGAAGCCCGGCTTTGGTCCCGGCCGCGGGACAGCCGGCGCCCCTGTTGAGGTGATGCGTTCAGGGGTGATGATCCGGCACCTGGTGATTCCGGGCTGCCTTGAGGCTACCAGGGAGGTGCTGCGCTGGTTCGCCGGTAAAGCCCAGGGCCGGGCCCTGCTTTCCCTTATGACCCAGTACACGCCGGTAAAGACGCCCGGACCTGCCGGTAAGGCGGTCCTTCCGGTTCCCGGCCGCTATGTGTCAGACGAGGAGTACGACACCCTTATGGAGTGGCTTGAGGAGTTCGGCATTGACGACGGGTTCTGCCAGGAACCGGTAACCGGGTCCGAATGGCTGCCCGACTTTAACCGGCAAAACCCCTTTTCGTCGGACCTGTCGGTCCCGGTGTGGCATTGGCGTGAGGGGTTTGTATAAACCGAGCTCCGGGCAGCGGATCAGGAATGTAAAAAAATTTAGTTTTTTCGTAAAAATCGTCATTTTTTTGAAAAAAGGTATTGACAGATAAATATCTTTCATGATATTATTTATATCATGTTACAATCAAAACATGCGATAAAAAATACCAAGATACAAGGCATC
>JAITEW010000159.1 GCA_031281855.1 Treponema sp. | reverse complement strand
TACACTCCCATTTGGGGGCACCGCTGCAGCTTAACATTCCCACCTTGCTCCCCGGAAATAATTTGGTTATTTTAACGTCAATTTCTTTCACGGGCTGGGGCGGGGGGGAAGCCTTTGGCGTATATTCATAAAAGCAAAGAATTTCTTCAGATACTGCCTGACTGGGCCCGGGAGCTGGCTATCAAGTACGGTTCCAAAACAGCGAACCTCTACATACTCCACGGGAATATCCGGGATTATCTGCCCCATGAGTCCCATGAAGGGGAATTTGTTTTCGACCTTATCAAGAATTACATCGCTGACGTGATCTTCGGCGGCAGGGACATTATCGCTTTTTACGACAGATCGGACGGTGTTTCTTTCTGTACCGAAGAGATGGCCGGTGACTACGAAACCGTCCTGGGCAGACGCTTCCCTGATGACGACCCTGCTGATTTTATTTCCACTGATCCGGAAAAAAGCTTTTACTATCTTGAAAAATATTTTCTTATGCGCGTTCCAAAGGATAAGAAAACCCACCGCTGCCGTATGGTGCTCATCATCGACTACGCCGAGACCATCATCCCAGGCGGCGACCTTCTGCGTTTTTCGGACGCCGACCGCTATTGCCTGGTAACATTGAACCGCTGGGCTAATAATCCCATTTTTACCGACGGCGACATCTCAATCATCCTCCTTACGGAAAACATGGCGGACATCTCCCTGCGCCTTGCGGCATCGCCTTCGACGGTAAAGGTGAACGTGCCTTTCCCTAACGAGTCCATCAGGGCAAGCTTCCTCCGCTACAAGCAGCAGGAAGGGATCCTCCTTCTGGAAAGAGGGATAAGCCCCGAAGGGGTGGGGCGGGTTACTAGCGGCCTCAACCTTATGAACCTGGATCGGCTGGTGCAGGAAAGCCATGAAGCGGACAAGTCCCTTTCTATGGACTACCTCAGGCAGAAAAAGAAGGAGATGATCGAGAACGAAGCCGGGGGCCTTTTGGAATTCATGGAGACTGCCTATACCCTGGACGCCGTGTCAGGCCATGAATTCGTGAAGAAACAGTTCCGCAACGCCGCAAGGGCTATCAGGCAGGGCCAGCTTGAGGTGCTCCCTATGGGTTACCTTATCGCGGGGCCTGTGGGAACAGGCAAGAGCTTTATGGTCAACGCCTTTGCCGGGGAAATCGGCATCCCTATGGTGAAGTTCAGGAACTTTCGCTCCAAGTGGCAGGGGGTTACCGAGTCCAACCTGGAAAAGGTGCTCAACATTCTCAAGTCCATGTCGCCGGTGGCGGTGATGATCGACGAAGCCGACGCCTTTCTGGGCGACCGGGATCAGGAAGGGGATTCGGGAGTTTCAAACCGTGTCTTCGCCCAGATCGCCAGCTTCATGGGGGACACGAGCTACCGGGGCAGGATCATCTGGTTCCTCATCACCTGCCGGCCGGACCTCATACCTATAGACCTAAAACGCCAGGGCCGCGCAGAGGAACACTACGCCCTGTTCTACCCTGAAACAGAAGCCGAAAAAACAGCGCTCTTCGAGATCCTGGTAAAGAAGCTCAACTTCGGGGTGCATAAATTCAACATCCTGGATCTGTTCAAAAAATTCAACCTCGACGTGTCAGGCGCTGAAATCGAGTCCATGCTGGTCAGGGCCAAACAGCGGGCGATGATGGAGAACCGCACCATGATCTCCCGTGAGGACATGGAAGAGATCATGGCCGATTACAACCCGCCTTTTTATGAACAAGAGATAAGGCTTCAGAACCTGGTGGCCATTCTGGAATGTACCAGCAAGAAAATGGTGCCCAAACGCTTCCAGGGCATGACCAATACAAAGCTCCTGAGCGAAATCCGGGAACTTAAAGCCACCCTTGGGGAACGGGGCTAGGGCGCCTTCCTTTCGGTAACCCAGACTTCGTAGGGCTCAAGTTCTTTCTTTCCCTGGGGCCCTGCGTCAACTGCCGCCTTTTCGGGGGTGAAGTTCATTACAAAGAGGTATTCCGTTTTCCCGTCGCTCCTCACCTGGGCGGTAACCCCTTTGGGCAGAGGTTTGTCCAGAACCGGTTTGATCCCCGTTTCTTTCGCAAGCCAGGCGTAGAAGCTGCCCAGGAAATCGGGGCCTGTTCTGGCGGCGATGTGGTACGCCTTTCCCGATCCGTAACGGTTCACGGTCAGGCCGGGCCTTCCCGCGTAGAAGTCGGAACCGTAGGTTCCCAGAACTTCGGCGCTTTCGGCGTGGATGAGTTCGCAGAGATCAAAGGCCCTGTAGCTTTTGCCTTTCCATTCAATTGAATTCACGTCCTCAGGGTAAAGGGCGTCGATTTCTTCGGCCCATATCCCAAGGCATTTCCTCAAGGGGCCCGGAAAACCGCCTGTAAAGGCCAGGTCGCTCTCGTTGACGTATCCTGTAACATACGTTGTTACCAGGGTCCCGCCTTTTTTTACAAACCCCTCAAGGGCTTCGGCGAAACCGGGCCTCAGCATGTAAAGCATAGGGGCTATGACCAGATCGTAGCCGTCCAGGCCGCGGGTCGAATCAATGATATCAACAGGAATGCCAAGCTGCCAGAAGGCGCGGTAATGGTTTATGACGGTTTCCTCGTAATTGGTGTTTTTTTGGAGCAGCCCTTTGATGTCGTCCAGGGCCCAGCGTATGTTCCAGTCGTATACGATAGCGGTTGCCGAAGGGGTATCGGTCCCGATGACGGCGTCCAGGGTTTTGAGCCGTTCGCCCACAGCGGCCACGTCCCGGAAGACCCTGGTGTTTTCGCTGCCCTCGTGATCCACTACGGCGCCGTGGAATTTTTCCGAAGCTCCCCGGCCTTTGCGGAACTGGAAGTACTGCACCGTATCGGAACCGTGGGCCGCAGCCTGCATGGACTGGAGCATGTGGACATTGGGCCTGTGCAGCTTGGCCACAGGCCGCCAGTTGGTGGCAGACGGCGAGGATTCCATGAGCATGAAGGGCTTCGCCTTGAGCCCCCTGGTAAGGTCGTGCATAAACGCGGCCCTGCTGCCGATCCCAATGTCGTTATCCGTGCCGGTCCACTGGGGATAGTTGTCCCACGAAACCAGGTCCAGAACTTCCGCCAGCCTGAAGTAATCGATGCCCGGGTACGTGCCCATGAGGTTCGTGGTACAGGGAACAGAAGGAGTTATCTTTTTGAGCGGCGCCGTTTCGTGGAGGTAGAAGTCCACGAACTGTTCGGTGGTAAAACGTTTCCAGTCCAGGTTGAGGCCGTGGGTATTAGTCTCCCCCAGGGGGCTGGGGCTTTCAACCTGGGACCAGCCGGTATAGGTGTGGCTCCAGAACGCCGTCCACCAGGCTTCGTTCAGGGCATCAAGGCTGCCGTAACGGTTTTTAAGCCATTTGCGGAATTGTTCCTGGCACAAAGGGCAGTGGCATTCGCCGCCGTACTCGTTGGACAGGTGCCAGACCCCCAGGGCCGGATGATCCTTGTACCGTTCAGCGAGAGCGGTGTTTACGGCCCTTACCTTCTCCCGGTACACCGGGGACGAAAGGCAGTGGTTGTGCCGCTCTCCGTGGAGGTTCCGCTGGCGCAGGCTGTTGACCCTGAGGACCTCGGGGTACTTCTGGCTCATCCAGGCCGGCCGGGCCCCTGAAGGGGTGGCAAGCACGGCGATCATGTTGTTTTCCGCCATCATGCCCATGACCTCGTCAAGCCACTCAAAATGATACTCCCCTTCACGGGGCTCCAGGGCGGCCCAGGCGAAGATCCCCACAGAAAGGGAATTGATACCCGCCAGCTTTGCCAGGCGCATGTCCTCTTTCCAGATCCTGTCCTTCCATTTGATCCACTGATCCGGGTTATAGTCCCCTCCGTGAAGGAAATGGGGGAACTTCGCAACAATAGGGGGAAATCTCTGCGGTTTTTTCATGTTGTACCTCCGTGAATATGTTAGGTCTAAATTCAAGGTTACTTTTCCAAAAACTGAAGTTTTGGGAAAGCCTCCTTATTAAGAGGCTCACATGACTGTACTCCTAATACATATTCTCCGCAATACGCCGGGTTATCTCCACCACAGGCAGTATGTCCCCCCAATAGGTCCTCTGCGGTTTTTCGTATTCTTCAAAAGCCGCCATATCGCGGCGGTACTCCTGGGACGCAGGTATCGCAGGATTATGATCCATTTTGCATCTCCTCTTTACAGGGGGCTTTCAGGTTGCGGTAAGGTAAATACGGGCTCGCCTATTTCACAGTTGTTGATTGCAGCTTCGCCCTTCTTTTCCACCGTAAAACGGCCGCCTTCGGCCTTAAAATTGTAGATTATAAACCGCCCCTTTTCAAAGTCAAAACTGGTACCATCGTCGATAAAAAGGCTGCCCGACGCGGTTTTTCCGTATACAGCCGGTTTGATTCTCAGAATACCGCCTTTGTACAGGGCCTCGGTGTGGTAGCGGTAGAAGGCGGTATAAAGGTAGGGAACCAGAGAACTGCGGAGCCGCATGAATTCCCTGCACGTATCCGCCAGTTCTGCGGTATCCGGAAGAATTTCATTTTTCATATTGCCTTCATGATCGTAGTTCTTCCACATGGGATTCGGCATAAACCAGATGTTCATTTCCAGCTTTGCCGAAAAAACCCCGGTGAGCATGCGGCGGTACCAGTCGCTGTAAAGCAGGAAGGGGTACGGCGCGGAAAAACAATGCTGGGCCCGCACCTCGCCCCAGGTACGGAGGTTCCGTTTACGATAGAGATCGCAAAACACTTTCTGATAAAGCTGCGGCAGAGCCGAATGCATCTGTTCGTTGTCCATGCCGGAGGGGAAGCGGTTGTGCTCGGGGAAGGACCAGCCGCCGGTATAATCAGAATTATCACATTCGTCGCATTACCGGCATATCCTCGTCTCTTAAAAGTTTAGCCGCCGCAAGGAGTTCCTTTTCGTTGAATTTGCCGTAGGCCCGGTACCACACGCCCAAGCCCCAGAGCGGGGGTATCGCGCCGCCGCCGGTAAAAATATAACCTTCCAGCCCCTTTACGCCGGCGGCTTCGGCGCTGATAACGCCGTCAAAGGCCGCATACCGGTTTTGAACACCCTGGCGCAATTTTGATGAGGCGCAGTAAAAGTCGGTGTACCGCAGGGTGTTGAGAAGCACCCCGTATCCCCTGGGCATCGGCGTTGATCTTGAGCCGCCGTTTCATTCCCGCCTGATTTACAGCGCCGCTTTGAAGGCCGAAACCGTAGATTTCCTCATCTTTGGACCAGGGAAAACTGACCAGGGCGCCCGGGGGTTTATTTCCCCGGTAATAAGGTCTTCCCCAAAGGGAAAATTGAGTTTTTCCGCCCGTGGAGGCTCAAGGCGCAGAACAGAGGCGTCGAACCGTTCCGGTTCACCGAAGGAAAACCGGTAAACATCAGGGTACTGTTTTTCAATGTTCATGGAGAAACCGCACTGCGGCGCCGCGTTCATCTATGGCCTCCTGTTTTTGCCGCCAGGGCTTCAAGGTCCCGGGCCTCGCCTTCGGTCCGGGTACCCACTATATACATGGCGCCTTCGGGGGCCAGGTTCTCAAGGAGGACGGGCATTTCATCAGGGGTCGCGTAAACCTGGAAACACTTGCCAGCGGCCTGGATCTTCTTCAGCACCGGCAGCCAGTGGGACGCCGTGGGCTGCCCGGCGCCGTACACCCATTGGATACCCTTGAGCTTTTTGATTTCCAGGAGGCGATCCAGGTGGCGCAG
>JAITEW010000154.1 GCA_031281855.1 Treponema sp. | reverse complement strand
TTGTAGACCTGTACGGACCGGAATTGTAGGCAATTCCGGGCTGGAAATAGAAAAAAGACGCTTCCCAGGCCGGCGGCATGGATGCCGCTGTTTCTATTGCTTCAGGTGGAGTTTTGCCCCGCAAAACTCCGATACCCTAATCCGGCAAGGATGCCGGATTAGGGTACGGGGTCTTGAAAAACCTACAAATCTTAGTATATTAGTAAATAATAAGAAGGTAAATTTAAGAGGTAGGCTATGGACAAAAGATCGGTATATGCGGATTACAACGCTACCACGCCGTTACGGGACGAGGTAAAGGCGGCTATGATAGAGGATTTGGATATTTACGGGAACGCCTCAAGCATGCACGCTTCCGGAAGGCAGGCCCGGGCAAGGGTTGAAGAGGCCCGGCAGGCTGTAGGCGCCCTTTTGGGAGCCCCTGGGCAGGACATTATCTTCACTTCCGGAGGTTCTGAGTCCAATAATACGGTCTTCGAGACCATGCGCTCCCTGGCGGGAGGTACAGGCGGGAAGCCCCAGGGCCGCGGGGAATTCATCACCACTGCTATCGAGCATCCCTGTGTGCTGAATTCGGCGAAATACTGCGAAAGCCTGGGCTTCAGGGTGAGCTTCATCCCTGTAGACGGGTACGGCAAGATCAGCATGGACGCCTTTAAGGCCGCTTTGTCCGATAAAACCCTTCTCGTTTCGGTGATGACGGCCAATAACGAGATCGGCACAGTTCAGGATATAAAGGAGATTTCGAGGCTTGCGAAAGAAGCCGGGGCTTGGATGCATACCGACGCTGTCCAGGCAGTGGGCAAGATCCCTGTGAACGTCCTGGACCTGGGCGTGGATTACCTTACCATGTCATGCCACAAGATCTACGGCCCCAAGGGCATAGGCGCCCTTTACGTGAAAAAAGGCGCCCCCCTTCTCCCGCTGATCCACGGCGGCCACCAGGAAGACGGCCTGCGGGCAGGGACCTACAACAACATCGGGATTCTGGGGTTCGGTAAAGCCGCGGAGCTTGCTGCGCGGGATCTTAAGGAATATGCTGAAAGGACCTCAAGTCTCAGGGACAGGCTGAAAAAAGGGCTCCTTGCGGAGATCCCAAGCATTAAATTCAACGGGCACCCTGTGGACACGCTTCCTAATACCCTGAACGTCTCGTTCCCCGGCGCCGAGGGGGAGGCGATTCTTCTTTCTATGGATATTATGGGCATAGAGGCTTCGACCGGTTCGGCCTGCGCTTCAGGGAGCCTTGAACCTTCCCATGTGCTCATGGCCCTTGGGGTAGGGCCTGAACTGGCACATGGTTCCATACGTTTCAGCCTTGGCCTGGGGACAAGCGCCGAAGATATCGACTATATCATCGGGACTCTGCCTCCTATTATCGCCCGCCTCAGGGCAATGTCTACGCTTAAACCATCGGGAACTGCGGTTTAGCAGCAAGGAGTTTTTATGGACTGGCTTTATTCAGATACGGTAAAAGATCACTTCACCAATCCCCGGAATGTTTTGATGGGAGATGAATCGGAGTTCCCCGCCAACGCCCGGGGCCAGACAGGGAATATCAAATGCGGGGATCAGATGCTGATGCTCCTCAATATAAAGGATGATATTATCACCGACGTGCGGTGGAAAACCTACGGCTGCGCCAGCGCCATAGCTTCTACATCCATGCTTTCGGAAACTATCAAGGGCATGAGTATCCAGGACGCCTATACCATCAGGCCCGAGGATCTGGTGGAAAAACTGGGCGGCCTCCCGGAATACAAGATCCACTGTTCCGTGCTCGGGGACAAGGCTCTGCGGGCGGCTATTGACGATTACCTGGCCAAAACCGGCAGGACCGGGATGCTCAAGGAAGCGGCTACTGAGATTTGCCATTGCCTTGGCATTACCGACAAAGACATCGAAAACGCCTTCCACAACGGCGCCCGTACCTGGGAGGACCTCCAGCAGGCAACCAAAATCGGCACTGTCTGCGGCAGTTGCAAGGGTAAAGCCCTGGAACTGCTCCACGAGTTCGCGCATATTTACGGCAATTAGTGTCTGTCCGCTTAGAAGGCGATTGCGGCGTAGCCCACAAAGGAGTCCGGGACTTCTCCTTCTGCGGCCTCGGCGCTGGTGCGGTAGTCCAGAAGTTCCGCTGTCCCGGCGCCGGCGCTTGCGGCAAAGCCCATGGCTCCCAGGACTGCCCCTGCTGAACAGGCCGAGGAATCTTCGGCAGCCCGGCTTAGGACGCTCCGGGGATCTCCTGAAAGCACGGCCTTGATAAACGCGGCATCGTTAACATCCCGTACCCATGCAAGGGCCCCTTCCCCCTTTCCTGCAGGGGAAAAGCCGTAATTGTCCCCGTAATGGGTAAGATCCGTGGACCCGGCGACAACGACGCTGCGGCCCAGCTTTCCGGCTGTTTCGGCCAGGATCGCCCCTGCATGGCAGGATTCAATACTAGCAGGGAAACGAGCCCAGAGCAGCTTCGCGTTAGGGAAAAAGTAATGGGCCATAGGGATGAGGACTTCCACGGTATTGTCCTGGTACAAGTCGGGCTTCCAGCCCAGTTGTTTTCCAAGGCTCTCCTGTAATTCACTGTCTATCTCCATGACGCCGAAAGGGGTTTTAACGCCTGACTCGCAGGCAAAGAGAAACGGCGCCCCTTTAGGGAGATGCCCGCCGATAACCGCTATGGTATCGGCTTCCCTGTCCAGCGCGGATAAGGCGCAGGCAGCGGTCCTGCCGGAATAAAACCACCCCGCATGGGGAGCTATAACAGCCTGCGAATCCCGGCTTTTTTCCGAATAAGCGCCTAGAAACCTTTTTATCTCCCCAGGATCCCGGGGGTACCAGCCTGCCGGAAGGCAGGAATCCCGTAAATTCATTGTTTTACCCTTAATAATTCTAACATAGAATAGAGAAAAGGTATACAATTTCCGATAATATAGAGTAACTACCTGTTATAAGGATGGGTCATGGGTGTTTCAGGAAAAACATCGTTCGCCTCTTCGGTTGTAGCCTCGGTCTGCATAATTCTGTATATCGCCGCTATCGCTTTTGGGGCGGTTCAGATTATAGTCAACTCCGGCGGACGCAGGGCTGCGGCGGAACAGGAATTTAACGATCTCGCGGATCGCGCGTCTTCTGCCGCAATTCTGGGGTTTATGTCCCAGCCCTACCAGGAAGCCATAAGGGACGCGCTGAACGAGTCTGAAACCCTTCTTGGGGCGATTATTTCAGGCTCTGACGGGGAATACGGTTTTGAACGGCAGCCCGGCAGCGTCATCAGCTGGTTTGGCAATTCCCCGCGTTTTAAGTCCGGTTTCGGGATACCTAAGGATCCTTATTACCGCCCTCTTCGCATCGAAGGCCAGCGGAACGTTACTATCCAGGTGCTCTACAGCGTCATCGATTACGATATGTTCCTTCGAACCCTGAAAAACACCCTGATAATCATTCTGGCAGTGCTGGCACTGGCGGTCCTTACCCTCATCATTGAGCTGGCCATGAAAAACCAGCCCCCCTCCTCCCCTTCCCTTTCTGTAGTCCCACGGCCTGCGCCGCGTCAGGAACAGAAACCCCAGGCCGCGCCAGTCCGGGAAAAGCCGCCTCTTTTGGACGCCAAACCCCAGGGGCTCTACTCTCCAAGGGGAAACGTGGGCTGGGAATCATACCTGCAGGACAGGCTGGCATCGGAGCTGCACCGCTGCGCCTCGTCGGAACAGGATCTGGTACTCATAAACATGGAATACAAAACCGCCAGGATCGAGCCGTCTTTGTACGCCAGGTTCACCGAAGAGGCCGTGGCTTTCTTCACCTTACGGGATCTTATTTTTGAAAAAGGAAAACAGGGGATAGCGGTTATCGTCCCTGGCATTGATATCGATCAGGGCTTCGCGCGGTGCGAGGAATTCCACAGGCGCATTCAGAAAAAACCTGATTTTGCCGTAACCAGGCCTTCGGATCTCGCTATCGGCCTTTCCTCCCGTTCCGGAAGGCTCGTTGAAGCCGAGCGCATCATGCTTGAAGCTTCAAAGGCCCTGTCCAAGGCCCTTGAAGATCCGGCCTCTCCTATTGTGGCGTTCAAAAGCGATCCCGAAAAATACCGGGAATACCTGTCCCGGAACCGGAACGCGTAGCGTTCCGGCTGCTTGCGGCGCAGGTAAACCACGAAGGAGCGAAGTGTATACAGAG
>JAITEW010000125.1 GCA_031281855.1 Treponema sp. | reverse complement strand
GGCGCTCATAGCCGCGGCGCCGGCGCCGATGATGAGATGTTTCATACCATTGCCTCCTCAACATGGATGGCCTTCTTAGGACAGGCCCGTACGCAGCTCGGCCCCAGATCGTCAGGCGCCTTTGGGCCTTCGCAAAAATCACACTTGAGGATTTTCGTGCGCGTCGCCTTGTCGGGTTTGACGTTGCCGTAAGGGCAGCTCATGACGCACATAAAACAGACGCCGCAACGTTTTTCATCGTACTGCACATGCCCCGTGGCGGGATCTTTTTTCAGCGCCCCGGACATGCAGGCCCCAACGCAGTCAGGTACTGAACAGTGGCGGCAGAACACAGGGATGTACCCGCCTTTGCCGTTGCTCACGATGATATGCCGGGCCTCGTTTTTGGGATCAAGCAGGTCCAGGTCATAGACCGTCCCCGGCTGCTCCCGGTGGGCCTGCATACAGGCAACGGTACAGTTCTTGCAGCCGTCGCATTTTTCCTGATCGATAAAGATTCGTTTCATTTTTTTCCTCTAAATCTTTAATGCCCCGCGTTTTTCCTGGATGATCTTTTCAAGCAGGACAGCCGATTCTTTGGCGTCAGAGTTGATAATAACCTGGCCTCCTGTCAGGGACTTCATGTCCTGAGTGAGCACCTGGACGGCAACTTTGCTGCCTGTTATGAAAGGAGGAAGCCCCAGATGGAGCGGGAGCCCTAAAGCCAGGCCGAAACAGCCGTCAGCCAGGGCCTGTTCCTCAAGCCACTGGGCAGCGGACAGCACCAGGGGAAGCTGGGGAATGTCGATGCCGATAGTTTCCGCCAGTTCTGTGGCAACGATCTCAAGCCTGCCGATAGCAAGGCAGGGGCCGAAGTTGAGCACCGGGGGAATCCCAAGTTTTTTGCACACAGCCTTGAGCTTCGGGCCCGCCAGGTCAGCCGCTTCCGGAACCATAAGACCGCAGTTTTCAATGCCCCCGGAGGAACAGCCGGCGGTAAGGACGATGATGTCCCTGGCGATGAGTTCCTTTACAAGGCCCACAGTGAGCACGTCGTGGCCCCCTGCTACGAGGCTTGAACAGCCGACCACGCCGGCTACGCCCTTGATGTCTCCGGACACGATGAGATCCACAAGGGGTTTCCAGGAGCCGCCCAGGAATTTTTTGAGCGACACTTCGCTCACCCCTGTAAGGGTGTTTTCGTAGCCGTGATCCGGCATGAGGTTCAGCTTCACCTTCGGCCGCCGTTCCTTGTACGCGGCAATGACCTTGTCGATGATGATCTCGCTCTGAGCCGCCCGTTCAGCGAAACTAAAGGGGATAAGCTCGGCGTTGGCCTTCTTGGCAACATCGTCAACACAAATCTGTTTGATAAAAAGCTGGTCGCACACGGTTTCGATGCCCGGCAGGGTGCAGTTGAATTCGGAAACCACCGCGTCGATGCCGCCTGTGGCAAGGATGGCTTCGCTCGTATAGTTGTTCCCTGCGTGGCCGTCAAAGATATCCGTGTAATGGGCGCCCCGGAGCTGGAGGTCCTGGCCCACACAGGTGCAGCCTACGAGCCTGAAACCTTTGGCCCCTGCGGCTTTAGCTTTGGCGACAACATCAGGGGCCGTCAGGCGCTCCTGTAAATGAACGAACATGGTATGCTGGTGCCCGGTAATCATGATGTTGATGTAATCGGGATCGATAACCCTGAGGCCCACCGGGGCGGGCCGTATTTCCGGTTCCCCCAGGAGCACGTCGTTGAGCAGGTTCGTGAGGGTAAGGCCGTAGATGCCTGTGGAGATGCCCAGCTTGAGGCAGTCCAGGAGCATGTTCACCGGATCGGAGTTGAGGTTGGTGGAACATTTTACCACGCCTTTGAACACTTCCGATTTGGCGCCTCCGGGGAGTATGCCCAGTTCTTTCCATACTTTGAGGCGCGGAGGATAGGCCATTTTCTCCACCAGATCCATTTTGACGTATTCGGGTTTGTAGAGATCGCTTAAAACCGCGTTGGCCACGTTAAGGGCCTTTTCGTGATCGTCCTGGCCTGAAACGCCGAATATTTTGCAGAGCCGTTCCAGGGTCCCAAGGCCCTTGAGTTTCCCCTTTTCAAGGGCTGTGTTTTTAAGGTTGAACGCGGTGTTCTCTACCACATGAATGTAACACCCTGAACCTGACGCCACGGCCCGCAGGAGGTTCCTGGTAACCATCACGTCGGCGCCTGCCCCGCAGATGCCTCTGGGGGATTCCGGGGTGATCCTGCAGGGGCCGTTGGCGCAGAGCCTGCAGCACACCCCCTGGAGGCCGAAGCCGCATTTTGTTTCCTGGCTTTCTACCCTGTGGTGGCTCGTCTCCATAGGCAGTTTCGCAATAAAACCCTCCAGGGGTTTGTCCGCGCTGGCGCAGGTTGCGCACCCGTAACAGCTTTCATTCATGGCTATCCTCCGCATATAGTATAAACGAATAATTATAGGTATGCCGGATAGTGTTTGTCAAGTTTTTTACAAAACCCCAAAATCCCGTCTCCGGGCGGAAATTCAGGTAGAAAATTCAGGTATTGAGGATTTTTTTCTCTTTTTTCGCTAATAGGGTTTGACTTTTCCTCTATTAAGTTGTTATTATTAGAGGTACTTGAGCTTGTTCCAAAAACTGAAGTTTTGGAACAGCCTCACTTGAAAAAACTATAAGTGTGTATAATACTTACTTAAAGGAGTCAAAATATGGCAAATTTAGACCTGCCCAAGAGCCCTAACGTATTCCACCCCGAAAAGCCCAGCGCCGTAGGGTCCAGAAATTCATTGGCCCAGGAATACCGGGATCAGCAGGCTGAAGTCAATCAGCTTTTGGAAGAGGAAACCAACAAGGTTATCCATCACCTTACCGCTAAACTGCCCAAGGATACCCTGGAACGCCTGGATATCATGGGAGGGCTTAAGGAAAAACTCTACAACTACTTTAACCAGAACTACCAGAACATGTTCAACCGCTACATGGTAACGAGTGAAGATGAAATGGTGAAAAAGGTCCGGAATTTCATCGACAAGGAAGAAACCCATGTCCTGTCCCGGTACACCCCAAAAGAAATATCAAAACTTCTGGATGATGTAGGCGGCGCCGACAAGTTCAACACCGGCGAAATCGAAAAATCCATGGTCAATATGTACGGCCACCTCCAGGGCCATATTCAGCGAGGCGTTAACGAGCTGGAAACCCACACCAACTCCATACTCCGCCAAAAAACCGATACCGGGGCCTTTGTCCGGGGCGAATTGGCCTATTCCATCATCAAATGCGCCTTTAAAGACAACCTCGACAAACCCAAGACCGTTTCCGACGTAAAACTTTCCATCAATATCCTGGATTCAGAGCTTATCAGCCCTATTTTCCACTACCAGGTAACTATGGAATACCTCATCAAGGACCTGCTTTCCAAGTACATCATTGATACCATTGACAAGGAAATTGAAAAACTCAAGGACAGCCGGGTGGACCAGGGGCTTGAGGAACTCAACGACAGCGAGGTCCTTTTCTCCAAAATCGGCAAGGTTGAAGATTATACCGACGACGAGGTGGAAAACGCCAAATCCAAACGGTATAAACAAGTTTCCAAGAGCATCATGGATAAACTTTCCCAGCTCAGGGCCGAAATCGACCCCGAAAGCTTCGATCAGTTGAACATCCGGGAAAACCTTAAAAAGATCATCGATATTGAAAATATCCGGAACCGGGGATTCAATACCGCCATTAACTCCATTACTTCGATTCTGGATACTTCTCGTATGGGCTATCAGTATATCGAGAACCTCAAAAACACCAGGGAAGTGCTTATCCGGGAATACGAGGATTCCGACACCGCGAATCTCCCGGACGAACGCTACCAGATAAAGCTCAAGTACCTCGACAACGCCCAGCTTATCGAAGAGCGCAAGGCCTACGACGTACAGCTCAAGAGTTTTGAAACTGAAATCCAGCATGTGTGGGATATTGTCCAGGTTATCTATGAAGACAGAAAACCGGTGGGCAAGATCACGGACTTTAATGATTTGGCCAAAAAGAGGAAGAACCGGATCAAGGTCCGGATCAAGGACAAGACCGGGGAGCCCCTTTACGAAGATATCGACAAGGTTTGGGATGAGATTTCCTTTGTAAAACCCGCCGAAACCGAGGTAGAGCGGTCCAACCGCACCTATGTTTATGAAAAGGACAAGCTCCGGAAGCGCATCATCCTGATGAGAAACACCCTGAAGGGCATGTACGATTACCAGTACCCGGTTGAACGCCGGGTTATTGAAGACCGGCTTCATTTCCTGGAGAGGGAATATTTCAAATTTGATTATCTCATCAATCCCTACCACATTCAGCCCGGGCTTATCCTGGACGTGGACATTACTTCTATTAAACGGAAGAAGGCGACTCTGGACGGCATGGCCAATGTGCTCAACGAATTCCTGCACGGCGTATCCAAAGGTTTCCAGGATGCGGCGTTCGCTTCCTTCAGCCGCCGGCGTTCCACGGTCCGTGAGGACATTAACCAGTCCTTTGGCGCCGTTGAGGAACCCCATCAGGCGCCGGATGCAGTTCCGGCCAGTTCTTCCTATCTGGATATGATCAACTCCGACGAAAGCGCCAGCACAACGGCGCCTGCCCTGGAAGCGCCTAAACCCAAAGGCAGGGGCAGACCAGCCGGAAAAACCGGGGGAGCCAAACGGGGCCGCAAACCCGGGGTAGCCAAGAGACGCTAGTTTTTAGTACAGCAGTTAAAACGCCTCCGTGATGGAGGCGTTTTTTTAGCCCGGCGCTTTCGCCGGAGCCTTTTGCCGGAGTTTAGACCTTTTTTCTGCGGGAATTGACGAAGCGGGAAAAATCGTTGATGTTCTTGACCACAATGCGATCCGGGTACATTTCCATACGGCGCTGGGTCACGAAATGGCTCAGGGCCTCACGAGTCTCGCTGACGCTCATGCCCGCCCAGTGGGCCACGTCGTCAACACTGGTTTTGAATTCACGGCTCTCGCTCGTCCGGTCGAGGTCCGGCGAGCTTTCGTCCAGCATAAGGAACACATCGGCTATCTTCGCCTGGGGATCGCCTAAGGTGAGGATCATAAAACGCCGCTTGGAATCGTAGATGCGCTTGGTAAACATCCTGAGGAGCTTGAGGGCTATTTGGGGGTTGCCGAGCATGAGGATTTCAAAGTTCTGGCTGTTGAATTCCAGCACCTTTACCGTATCCAGGGCTATAGCCGTAGCGGACCGGGGCGAATTTTCAAGTATCGCCATTTCCCCGAACATCTCTGACGGCTGGAGTATGTCCAGGGTCCGCTCTATGTCGCCGATGATTTTAACCAGCTCCACCCTTCCGGACTGGATGAGGTAAAAAGTATCGCCAGGTTCAAATTCGGAGAAAATCATCTCCCCTGCCTGAAAAGTCCTGGTAAACCGGCCAAAGGCCGACATGTCCATCTCAGCCACTTATGCCTCCAATACCTTAAGAGCCCGCCTGGCCTTGAGATGGGTCCCGTCATCACCATCGCCGGGCATGGACAGTATCTTTTTGTAGAACGTCGCCGCCTGATCTTTCCTGTTGTTCCTCTCGTAAGACTGGCCCATGAAGAAGAGGGCGTCGGCAAGGTCAGGATGTTTGGGATATCTGGTGATCATCATGGTGTAATATTTGATGCAGTCTTCGTATCTGCTCAGCATGAAAAGGCAGCGGCCAATTTCAAACGAACTCTTGGCAGCGTACTCGGGATCCTCGTTCGCGTCTACGATCTTCTTGAAATCCAGGTAAGCCTGCTGGTATTTCTGCTGGGAAATGAGGCTCACCGCGTCGTAATAGGCTTTGGCGGTGTCGGTAAGGTTCCGGGAACCCGAACCCTCTGCCGCAGGCGCAGCAGGACTCCCGGCGCCGCCTCCGCTCCTGGCCACGGCGATCTCGGCGGTTTCCAGGTCCTTCGCCGCCTGGAGGGCGTTCCTCCCTGAGGGGTAGTATGTGAGGTAGCGGCTGAACACATACCTGGCCTGGGCGTAGCGTTTGTTTTTGAGGTAATACTGACCGACGCTAAAAAGCCCGGCTTCAGGGTTCTGCTCTTCTTTCTCCATAAGGCTGGACACCTGGTTGTGGATGCGCCGCATCTGGTTGGAAAAAACTTTGAGCATTTTCATAATAATCCGGGTATTGGCCGTAGCCAGGGCTTCAAATTCCGGAACCGTAAAGGCCATAATCGTAGCGTCCTGGAGGGCGACGGCGTTTTCTTCCCTGGGGTAGCGCCCCAGAGCGGACTTGACCCCGAAGAATTCCCCAGGCTGCACCAGATCATGTACATCCTGACCGGTTTCTATGTCCTGATAAACCAGGTTCACCTTGCCCTTCTGGAGTATAAAAACTTCCTTCGCAGGGTCTCCCTGGAAATAGATAAGCGAACCTGACCGGTATTGCAGAGGTTTGGGCATCCCTATCCTTCCTGTGGCTCAAAAGGCAGATAATCAAGAACTTTTTTGAAGCCGATTTTACGCCGGCATTCGGTATAAAGCCCCGCAGGGTCCCCTTTAACAAACATAGGACGCCGGCCAACGGTTATCTGGGTATAACCATCCGGCAGACCTCCGGTTATATCGAGGAAACGCAGCTCCCCGTATATGGGCTGCCCTGCAAGAACCAAAAGCTCAATATCCTTCATAGAAGCGGTAACAAGGTTCTCGTAAGGATCATCCTTCCGGCCTTTGAGGACCAGGATATCCCCTAGTTTGCCTTCTTCCAGGGTTCCTATCCTGTCCTGCATCCAAAAAGCCTTCGCCGCATTGGCGGTAACCATCTCGAAAATCTTTTTAGGCTCAAGATCCTCGCCGTAGAGCTTCTGATAGAGTTCACGGTCGTATTTTATCTCTGCCAGAAGGTTGGCGGACCCGGTGGCAGAAGAATCGGTACCGATAGTAACGTTGATCCCGGCTTTGATCATCTTGCGGATCTTACAGGTAACGTTGAACATGAACATATTCGAAAAACCGCACCACGAGACCGAAGCCCCTGCGCCGGCGATTTTTTTGATATCCTTGTCGCTGAGTCCGATACAGTGGACAAAAAGGCAGTGATTATCCAGAATACCCATCTTCTCAAGCGCGTCTACGCTGCGCATGGATTCTTCGTCAAAGCCTTCGGCCAAATGGGTGATGAAAGGCCAGTTGTTCTTCACCGCCCGTTCATGCTCTGCTTCGATGCCCTGGCCCCACTTAAGATCGTAAGAAGTGGCCTCGTGGGCAAGGCCGTATTCCAGGATTGCCCGGATAGGAAGGGTAGGAAGAATGGAGCCGTTTATAGCCTGAGGAAAATGATCGTTTACCGTCGTAACACCGGAGAAGAGGCATTTGTATCCTGAAAGCGCGTAAAGATCCTCGCGGCTAAGATTCGACCGCTCCTTGAAGGTGCCGGAAGCCTTGAGGTCGTTGTCCCAGGGAAGCCAGGTCAGGTAAAAATGCCCCTTTTTCGGCCCCACCGGGGGGCGGTAATTCCCCTGGAGATGATCATGGGTATTTATGAGGGAAGGATAAACAAAGGACGTTCCACCCAGATCCGCGGCAACGCCTTTCCCGGATGCGGCGATCCTTTGACCTGATATGGACAAGTCCCCTTTCCGGGGTTTTTCCCCAGCAGTGACTATCACCCCATTTTTCAATACATATTCAGACACAACGGACCGTCCTTCTATATTCTTCTATTTTATGATCCGAAACCATATCCGTCAACAATCCTGGACCCTCTTCATTATATTTTCGGCAGAAATGTGCTAGAATTTCAATCAATGATTGATTTGCACACCCATTCCAACGCCTCAGACGGCAGCCTGAGTCCCGGAGCGCTGGTAACCGAAGCGGCAAAGCGGGGTCTTTCGGCCCTGGCTTTAACGGATCACGACACTATAGACGGCCTTGCGGAGGCGGAAGAAGCGGCCGGGAAAGCGGGAATCCGTTTTATCCGGGGCATAGAGCTGGAAATCGCCTGGCGCCAGGAGCCAAAAGAAACGCCTCCTGGGCCTTTATCCGGGCCCTGCGGGGAATTCCACCTCCTGGGCCTGGGGATAAACCGTCCCAGCCCGGCGTTTCTGGCGGCAGTGACGGAATTGATCCGCTGCAGGGATATGCGGAACCAGGAAATCCTGAACCGTATGGCTGAACTGAACATAGAGGCGCGTTACGATGACATAAAAGCCCTGGCTGGGGGCCGTTCGATAGGCCGCCTCCACTTCGCCGCCTTCCTTGTAAACCGCGGTATCGTCAAAAACCAGGAACAGGCCTTTTCCCGCTACCTCAGCCCGGGGAAACCCTTTTACGCGCCTAAGGCAGGTCTGAAATTCGACCGCGCCGTAGCTCTCATCCGGGAATCCGGGGGCATCGCCGTCATAGCCCACCCTATGTCTCTTTATGTCGCCTGGGGCAAGCTGCCGGATCTGGTAAAAAACCTGAAAGAACAGGGTCTGGACGGCCTTGAAGCCTGGCACCCTACGGCGAAGGTCAAAGACTGCAAACGCCTTGAAGAACTGGGAAAAACCCTGGGCCTCCGCATCACCGCAGGGAGCGATTTCCACGGTGAAGCCCGTCCTGACCGGAAACTGGGGATCACTGCAGGGGATAAAAAGATCGATGATTCATTCCTGGAAGCGTTAAATTTGACCCGCAATTAAGCCCCTGATAGCCCGGATCAAGTTTATCCCTTTAGGGTGGGATTAGCCGGACTACTGGTACATCACGATATATGGACGGGGCTTGAGGCTGAAGACTTCTTTGGGCGTCAGAAGAGGGCTGTCGTAGCCGGCCCCGGGGATGCCGAAGTTATAGAAAAGTTTGAAAGCCTTGACCGGCATATTGGATGCCTG
>JAITEW010000015.1 GCA_031281855.1 Treponema sp. | reverse complement strand
AAGATTTTTCCTTCGGCGTCCGGGGGGTTGCGGACGGCCGATGGGAGCTTGTATTCCGGGTCCATACCCCTTCGGTAAGCCAGGCCCGTGCCCTGCTGACCCTCTTTTCCCTTGCCAGGATGTTCGCTTTCAATACCGCAAAGGACGATCTTGGAGCCCCGGTCCCGGAGGCAGTGCCTGACAGGACGGGAATTGCCGCTGCCCTGCCGGTCCTTTTCGCGAATTCTCCGGTTCAGGACGGAACGGAACTTACCCTCCATTCGGGAACCATGAACAGCGATGAAATAGCTTTACTTTTTAACATCTTTTCAGTATATTCTATACAAACGAAATGACGGATCTTTTCTCAAAATAGATCGGAGGGACTGATGCCAACCTACGGATATGAATGCAAGAATTGCGGTCATACTTTTGATGTATTTCAGAGTATGAGCGATGAACCCCTCAAAACCTGCCCCCAGTGCGGCAAGGAACTGCGGAGGCTTATTAACGGCGGAACCGGGATCATCTTTAAAGGCCCGGGCTTTTATGTTACCGACAAGAAAGGCGGAACCGGGGCCGCTGCGGGAGCTTCCAAAACCCCTGCCAAGCCTGATTCGGTTGCCAAGCCTGATTCAGCCGCGCCGGCTCCCGCGTGTCCCGGATGCGCCGCTGCGGCGGAAACCGGTTCCTGTCCTAAAGCCGTGAACAGCTAAGCCGCTCTGTCCGGTGGGACGCCGCAAAATACCGTCGTTTAGAACAAAAGACCCCGAAAAACCCCGTTTTTTCTGTGAAAATTGCGGCGCCCAAGTCCCTTTGAACGCCAAAAACTGTCCCAAATGCGGTAAATATTTTGCCTCTGTCCGCTGCCCGTCCTGCGGCTTTAGCGGCGAAGAAGGGCTTTTCAGGGACGGCTGCCCTGTGTGCGGTTATTCCGCTTCTCAAGACGTGAATGCCGTCTCCTGGCCCGAAGAAGCCCGAAGCCCCGCAGGGTCCCTGCCGGTTTGGGTGTATATTACCGCAGTCCTGGCCCTCGCGGCGGTTTTGGGGGCCCTGGCGTTTCATCTTATGCGATAGCCCTTGCTAATACTTCAGCGGCGCGTCTGCCCCGCAGATGGCGCAGTAATAACGGCGGCGGCCCTGTTCCTGTTTCAGCGTAAGGCCCGGGGTTTCGACATAGAAACCCCTGCGGCGTACCAGGACAGCGCCGCAGGCGGGACAGGGGGTTTCGTTTTCCTCTCCTGCTATATTGCCTGTGTAAACATACGCAAGCTTTTTCCGCGCTCTGCCGGCGGCGGCCGCTAGTTTTGCCGGGTTTGTAGGCGGCGCGTTCCATTTCCAGTCCCTGTGGTATGCCGAAAGGTGCCAGGGAATTTCAGGCGTCCCGCCTGAACTCCCCCGGGGTTTTGAAAGGCTTGCGATAAAATCAGCGCAGTTGTCAAGTTCGGCTTCGCTGTCGTTAAGGCCCGGGACCACCAGGGTGGTGGCTTCGAGGTGGACGCCTTTTTCGACGGCTTTGCGCATAAAGCCGAGGACAGCCTCAAGGTTTCCTCCCAGGACTTTGGCGTATGTTTCTTCTGAAAAACATTTCAGGTCGATATTTGCCGCGTCGGTGAGCTCAAGAACCGCCCCGGCGGCTTCGGCGTTGACGCAGCCGTTGCTTACGAGAACGTTGGCGGCTCCGGCTTTGCGGGCGGCTTTCATGCAGTCAAGGAGGAATTCGATGTGCACCAGGGGTTCGGAATAGGTGTAGGCGATTTGGGGAACTTCCTGCTGCATCGCCGCGGCTATGAGTTCTTCCGGGCTCATCAGGCGGCCCCGGGCGTCTGAGGTCTGGGAAATGTGCCAGTTCTGGCAGAAAGGGCAGCGGAGGTTACAGCCCATGAATCCCACTGAAAGGATTGAAGAACCCGGACGGTAATGGTAGAGGGGTTTCTTTTCAACCGGGTCCCGGGCCATTGCGGTGACAAAACCGTAAAAAGGGATGGCGCCGCTGCCCTGGCGGTTAAAGCGGACCCTGCAGGCGCCTCCGGATCCGGCGTCCGGCTTGCAGCGGTGCGGGCAGAGATCGCAGCGGAAAAAACCGTCCTCCGGGGCTGTGAAAAACCGGGGCAGAATAGCCACAGCGTCAACCCGCGGGGTTTACCGGCACAGGCTTGAGAAACGCTTCCCGGAACTCCCGGTTTTTCTGGATGTATTTGATAGGCTCGTCTACTTCAAAAGGCTCAAGGATCACGCCGTGGGCCCCTTTGCGGATCCAGAACTTGATAAGCGGAACGCCCTCTCCTGATTCGGTGACCGCCGAATGTACCTCTTCAATAAAAAGCACGTCTTCGAGTTTGAATTCCATTACCGCAGGATTGGCCCCTAAGGGATCGTAGACCAGTATGAGCTTGTCTTTTTCCACCGGGTGCTGCTGGGGATAGCCTATAAACGGAATCCCGTTTTTAGGTGGGCTTTCGGAGTACTTGACGAGTTTATGTACCGGTAAGGATTCGAGGTAGCTTGAAACGCCCATAGGCTCCTCCTTGCGCCTGACCGCGAAGGTCTTGAAACTGAATTAGGCCGAAGCCTATTATAACTATAGCTGTTTAGGAAAATAAAAGACAGGGGGACCAATTGGACGGCGTCAGCAGAGGAGTGTATGTTTTTCAGGGGAACAGCCTGGTATTTCCTGCCGAGGTTTCAGGACCGGCTGTTCAGAAAGGGATAAGCCCTGAAGCCGCCGCAGCTTTCGCGGATATCAAGGGCGCCGATTCTTTTGCCATACCTTCCCTGGACGGTTCCGGCGATATTCCCGGCATCGCCATCCCTGAATCCTTCAAGCTTGACAGCAGATGGAAAGCCCTCCCTCTGCGCCAGGTCCTGGACCTTAGCGCCTGCGGGACCATTGACGGCGGTCCGGGAGACACAGGCCGCCTGATACGTTCGTACCACATCTCCCTGTGGCGGAAGGAATCCCGGTTTTGCGGAAGCTGCGGCAGCCCCAACAAGGACGCCGATACCGGCGAGCTGGCCCGTTTGTGCCCTGCCTGCGGTCGCATGGAATTCCCCCGTATCTCCCCGGCAGTGATCACTATCATTATCAACGATAACGGCGAAGCCCTTTTGGCGCATAACAAAAAGTTCGCCCCTGGGGTGTACAGCCTCATCGCTGGGTTCAACGAAGCCGGGGAAAGCCTTGAGGCCACTGTTGTCCGGGAAACGCGGGAAGAAGTGGGCATTGAGGTCAAGGATGTACGCTATGTCCGCTCCCAGCCCTGGCCTTTCCCGAATTCCCTTATGCTGGGCTTTGCAGCCCGCTACGCCGGCGGAACCGTCAGGCCCGACGGCGTTGAGATAGAAGACGCCCGGTGGTTTAACCGCAAGGAGCTTCCCCTTCTTCCCGGAAACGGATCCGTTTCCCGCTATCTTATCGGGCTCTGGATCGAAGGAAAAATTGCCCGCCTTTAGGGGGTTTACAGGGCGTACAGGTCTCTGCCTTTGTCGTCAATAACGATGAACGCAGGGAGGTTTTTTACAGTAATAAGCCTTACCGCTTCCATTCCCAGTTCAGGGTAGTCAATGATTTCACTGGCAGTAACGTTTTCTTCAGCAAAAAGGGCCGCCGCGCCGCCGACTGTTCCAAGGTAAAAGCCGCCGTATTTTTTGCATGCTTCTACCCACAAAGGCGAACGGTTCCCTTTTGCAACTGTGATGAGCGAAGCGCCGCGGGACATGAAGTCTTCTGCGTAAGAGTCCATGCGGCCCGCTGTGGTAGGCCCCAGGCTGCCTGTGATCTTCCCACGCGGGGTTCCCGCAGGGCCGGCGTAATAGACAGGATGCTGAAACAGATAAGCCGGGAGAGTCCCGCCTGCAAGGAGGCTGCGCCATTTCTGGTGCGCCGCGTCGCGGGCAACAAGGAGCTTCCCTGAAAGGAGAAGCCGGTCCCCGGTTTTCAGGGCAGAAAGATCCCGGCATATCTCCTGCATTGGTTTTTCAAGATCTATCGTGTGTACCGCCCCGGCGGAACCGGTGTGAGCCGGCGAAACGCCCCGGTTCAGTAGAAAACCAAGGGGGTCGTGGACAAGGCGCTCTATGAAAAGGCCATTGGCGTCGATATAAGCCAGGAGGCTGCGGTGCGCTGCGCAGGAAACGCCTACGGAAACCGGGCAGGACGCGGCGTGCCTTGGCAGCCGTAAAACCCTGGCGTCAAGCAGAAAACTTGCGCCCCCGAACTGGGCGCCCAGACCGGTTTTCCTGCCGATTTCCATGGCTTTGTTTTCCCAGTACCGGTCCCGGCGTATCATAAGCCCTGGCGCGGGATCTTCTTTTCCGGAAAAATAGGGAACCTCGTCCAGGGCCTCGGCAGCCGCCAGTTTCTGGACTTCCAGGTTGAACTCAGGGCTTGTTCCGCCGATTACGGCGGTAAAACGGTACGGAGGGCACGCCGAGGTTCCCAGGGCGCGGATCTTCTCTTCCAGGAACGCTTCAAAGGTTTTTTCTTCCAGCAATGCCTTGGTCATAGAGAAGAGGCTTGTTTTATTGGACGAGCCTCCCCCTTTGGCTATAAAAAGAAAACGGTACGCGGGACCCTGTTTCCCGCCCGCGGCCGCTTCAAGGCGGATCTGCGCCGGCAGGTTATTGCCTGTATTGTATTCATCAAAAAACGAAGCCGGCGCAACCTGGGAAGCTCTGAGGAAATTCGTTTTCCACGCCGACTCTACCCCGGCTTCCAGTTCTTTCCGGTCCCAGGGTCCTGAAAAAACCCCTTCGTCCTTCCACCCATAGATAACCGCCGTCCCTGTGTCCTGGCAGAGCGCAAGGCTTCCCTGCGAAGCGGTTACCGCGTTTTGAAGAAGTATGTTTATGACCATCCGGTCGTTTTCGGAACTGTCCCTGGCTGTTAAACGATCCGCAAGAAGGCCCAGGTGGCTTTCGCGGAAAAAAAAGGCAAGCTCCCTAAAGCCTTCTTCGGCGGCTTTCCTCAACAGAGCCTTGGGAATGAAGAGCCCCTTCGCTTCGGCCCTGGGTTTTTCCGAACCACAGTCAACAGGTTCAAAAGCGGTTTTTTCAAAAGCCCGGAAGATGAAAGGCTCAAGGTCCACGGAATCACTGCCTTATGCGGTCTATTTTTGAAATCCGCCAGGCGTCTTTATAGAATGACAGCGTGAGCCTGTCGGATATTTCAATTCCCGAAGGAGGCCTGGGCCTGGATTCGTTCATAAGCTCCTCCTGGGACGGAAGCTCTTCCTCTTCACCATCGAATCCTGAAGGGACCCAGAGGGTGTAATCGGCCGTAAAGCTGACTTCCCCGTCGCTCCCGTCTCCGTCCAGGGTTCTGAGCCTGAGGCCGGTTACGCCGAACACGGTTCTGTCCGTCTCAGGCGATCCCGCTTCCAGCCATTCCTGGGCTGTTACGGAGCTTTCCCCCATGCTCTCGTAGGCCTGCCGGACTCTGGTGATCACATAAAGGTTGGTGACCATATTGACGTCTTCTTTGCCTGCCTTGTTTATAACGCATGCGTCCATCAGTATATGATCCATTGTCCCGAAAGCGCCGTAATACGTTTCCGCCACTTCAACCGGAGCCATGCCCCTGGTAGTAGGGAGTTCCGCCTGGTGTTTGAAATACCCCCGGACCCCGAGTATGAGCGCCAGCAGCGCAGCGGCGCAGCCGGTGATGATAGCGGTGTTCCTGATAACGAAACGCCTGGTCTTGACCGTCAGGTTCCGGGTCTTCTGGTACTGGTCCCTCTCGTTCCGTAGTTTGGCCTCTTCCTCTTCTGTAAGCGGCGTAAACCACGAAGCGGCGCTCCGGGACCCGGGCTGGCCGAGGAGTTTCGCTATCGTCCCGGCTTCAGGCCGTTTTTTTTCTTCCCCTTTTTTTATAGGTTCCAGGGTCCCGCTGATGAGCTTTGCCAGATCCTTATCGAGCCCGGGGGCTGCGAGTCCCGGAGGCGTAAAGACCCCTTCGCGTATATCCTGCCTGAGCGTTTCCCCGTCGCTGCTGTAAAAAGGAGGGGACCCGCAGAAAACGCAGTAAAGCATGGCCCCGGCGCTGAACACCGCGCTTTCATCCCCTTTCAGGTCAGGGTGGAACCATTGCTGGGCGCTTATCCCCCCTGGGTCCCCTGCGGCTTCGATACAGCGCTTTACCAGCCGTTCAGGGGGGAAAAACACTGTCTGGCCCGGCCCGGAGGCAGAAACCCCGATAAAGGCTCCCGCGGCTCCGGGAAACAGGGCTTCTTCTTTCAGTTTTTCACGGGCCTTTATCCAGCGTATTACGGCAGAAAGGGCCTCGTCCTTCCGTTCAGGTTCCCGGATAAGGGAGGCCAGGCTTTCTCCGTAAAACACAGGCCCCCAGATAACCATGGTCCCCGGATCGCCTGGAACCCTTGGGCGCTCTGTTACCCCCGAAGCCTTCCAGGGTTCAATAGCGCCGTCAGGATACACCAGATACCCCGGCTGAGTGATAAACTGAGCCATCTTGGCCTGGGCAAAAGCCTGGGCGTCCAGACAGGTGTCAAAGCCCAGTACGGTTTTCCCGTCCAGTTCAAAACAAAAAATATTATCGATCACCCAATGTTACCTCTTCTGTTTTGCTATCTCGTTCCCAGAGGCGAATAGAGATACCTGAAATAATCCAGATCCGTAGAAAGGGTTTTGTCGAACTTCGGGAGCGTGGTCCTGTAGGACTCCACGGCCCGCCAGAATTCAAAGAACCCCCGGTCCCTGCTGTAGGCTTCGGCGTAGATCCTCGTTGCCTCGGCGTCAGCCGCGCCTCTGATGGTTTCGGCCTTGGCGTAGGCGTCTGAAAGTACGGACATCCGCTCGTTGGTCATCCGGCCCATCCATTCGGCTTTTTTTCCTTCACCCTGGGAACGCCGGTGCTGGGCTATCTGGTTCCGCTCTTTGATCATCCTCGCGTAGACGCTTTGGGTCAGCTCGTCGTTATAGCGGATCTGCCTGGTCACCACGTCGATGAGTTCGATCCCGTATTCAGGGACCATTCTCCTGGAACGGGCCAGTATTTCCTCAGCAAGCTGCCGCCTCCCTCTAAGAATGGGGTCCCTCGAACCTTCGCTCTCTATCAGCGCCGGGCTCAGTTCATCGCCTTCGGTTTCGGAAGCCTCTTCGAGTTTTTCAAGGAGTATGTTGGAATTCCGTACCGACTCTCTGAGGTAGTTTTCGGCCGTTACCGTGCGCACTTCGGAATCTATCACTTCCGCAAGCTTCTGGTAAGCAGCGTCTATGGTCTGTATGGATTCGTAGAATTTTTTCGGATCCGAAATGCGCCACCTGGCGGTCACGTCTACCCAGATGTACTGCTTTTCTTTGGTAGGCATACTCTTCTGCTCGCCGTCCCAGGCCATAATCCTTTTTGGGTACCTGACCACATCGTCAATAAACGGCACCTTCACGTGGAGCCCGGCTTCGGTGATCACGTTGGTGATCTTTCCCATCTGGACGATAACCGCCTGTTCCCCTTCATCGACTACATAAAAAGGGCCCATAACGACAACAGCGATAACGGCGATGATCAAAACAACAAGAACGCTCAGAAATTTTTTCATTCTCTTCCTCCCTGGTTAGTACCCAGTTCCCTCAAAGGGAGAAAATTGGTGAACCTTCGGTCGATGATAACCGCCGAATCGTCGTCTTTGAATACTTCTTCGATCATCTCGTAGTAAAGCCGCTGCCGGGTAACGTCAGGAGCCAGGCGGTATTCGTCATAGACCGCGTTAAACCGCGCTATGTCCCCATTGGCCTTGTTCACCCTTTCTGCCGCGTAGCCCTGGGCTTCCTGGATGATCCGTTCCCGTTCCCCCCTGGCTTTGGGGATTTCTTCGTTATAAACCTGCTGGCCTTCGTTGATGAGCCGGTTCATGTCCTGCTCCGCCTTGTTGACATCGTCAAAAGCTTCCTGGACCCCTCCGGGCGGATCGATGTTCTGGAGTTTTACCGCAATGACATCGATGCCCAGGCCGTAGCCCCTGAAGGTTTCGTTCATGAATTCCGCCCCTGCTGCCTCAATAGCGCTCCGTTCGGGCCCCATGATCTCCATAATGGCCCTGTCGCCTACTAGCATATTGATAGCTGAACGGGATACGTCCCTGATGGTCCTGGTCCTTTCGTTTACGTTGAAGGTCCAGGCTTTGGGGTCCACGATGCGGTACTGGATAATCCATTCCACCTGGACAATGTTAAGGTCCCCTGTGAGCATAGTGGATTCGTTGGCGTCCCCGGAATAGATTGAACTGATGCCGGAGCTGACGGTCCTGAAGCCGAACTGCTCGGTTTGGACGGTTTTGACGTTCACGATGTACTGGGTGTCGATGCCGAAAGGAAGTTTGAAATGAAGCCCTGGGCCGGAAATTCCCTTGAAGCGGCCAAACCGGGTTATCACGGCTTCTTCAGTCTGATCGACGATATAGAAACTGGTGAACAGAAAGATTACCGCCCCTATGACGATAATCCCCAGGGTGATGCCTCCTGGGCTAAGGAATTTAGCCGCTTTTTGAGGCGTAAAATGAGTCATGCGCTACCTCCATAAAAATACAACAATCAAGCTCCTACAACTTTACACAAAATCAAAAAAAATATAAAGTTATGGTATGATATTTCCTTTAAAAGAACTTATTGAATACGATCAAAATATGTATGAGATCACCTCAGCGTCTTCCCGCCGTTCTTACCAGCTTTCTATGCTGAAGGACCCGGAAATCGAGGAAAACGACGGTAAGGTCGTTTCCCTGGCGGCCCGCCAGGTCTTTACCCAAGAGGTACTGTTCCGCCTCGAAGCGGACTAGCAGCCTGGCGCACCGGAAAAGCGCGCAAAGGCGTCCGGCCTGTGAAGCCCCGGGTACTCATACTTTTCGGTCCTACAGGGTCGGGTAAAACCGCTGTTTTAGAGCGGCTTTTTGTTCACAACCCCCTTTGCCCTGCGGAGATTATATCCGCCGATTCCATGCAGGTTTACCGGCACATGGATATAGGGACCGCAAAGCCGTCGAAGGAAGATATGGGGCGTATACCCCACCACCTCATTGACATCCGGGACCCCGGCGAGCAGTTCAACGCCGGGGAATTCGTCCGGCTCGCCTCTGAAGCCGCCTTTACGGCCGCAGGCCGGAACGCCTTGCCGGTGGTTTCAGGAGGGGCGGGTTTCTACATTAAAAACCTGGTAACAGGCCTCCCTGCGGCGCCTCCGTCTGACGCCGCCATACGGGCCGCTTTGAAGGAAGAACTAAAGCGGAAAGGCGCTCCGGCGCTGATGGAAGAACTGGCTGCCCGTGACCCAGTAAGCGCAGGCCGTATCCACAGTAACGACGAATACCGCCTTATCCGGGCTCTGGAAGTCCTCCGCCAAAGCGGCCGCCCTTTGAGTTCCTTTGCCGCAAACGGCGCTGTTCCCGCAGGCATGGAAACCTTGGCCGCGAAGCCCTTCAGCTTCCTCATCCTTGGGCTCAGGCGGCCCAGGGAGGAACTCTACAGCCGCATAAACCAGCGCTGCGCCGCTATGTTCCGCGCCGGCCTTCCCGGCGAAGTGCGGCGTCTCTTTGAGATGGGTTATACCCCTGAGGACCCGGGGCTCAGGGCCATAGGCTACAGGGAATTTTTTACCAGAGACGAAACAGCGCCCAGGGGTTGGCGTCTTTCGGAAGACCTCCCCAGTGTCGAGTCCCTGGCGGCCCAAAACAGCCGCCGTTACGCCAAGCGGCAGATAACCTTTTTCGCGTCCATACCCGGAATCACCTGGATAGACTGCTGCAGCGGCGAAGAGGAAACTGCCGAAAAAGTCAGGCAGGAACTGGCGGATTTTACCCGATAAGTCGCCTGCGTTCCGGTGCGGATCTCACAAGCTCCGGGATGAATCATACAGGTTTTATGGCGGATTCTTTTGAATCCGCTCTACACCCTGCGGCGGAAGGACGTGATTGGGTTCAAAACAATTAAGATTTGAAGTATATTTAAACGTGATAAGTTTACTTGTCAGTATTGTGGGAGAAGTGCTCCTGATGTTATATTAAATGTTGACCACATTATTCCTGTTTCACAAGATGGAACTAATAATATAATGAATTTCCTGGGTATTTACTTTACGCAGGTTGTCTTATTTTCTGATGATTTTCTGATATGTGATAGGTTGTAATTGTACCGCATTCTGGACAAGCCTGTAGAATAATAGTCCCCATTTTTGAATTTTCCATAAATTCATTAGCATTTTGTCAAAAAAAACCACTAATAATATGGACGTATTGCGCCACGTAAAAAACGAACCATAGCCTACCCGATGCGCCACGTTAAATTCTA
>JAITEW010000002.1 GCA_031281855.1 Treponema sp. | reverse complement strand
ATGGAAGATTCACACTTTTCACCAGCAATTTCTTGTTTATTATCTTGCATAATAGAGTTTCCATTATCACAATTATCAGTATCAGGATTATGGTCATTACCCCCATCATTAATACCAACATTATTCCTCTCCCCTCCAGCCCCCCTTCCCCCGGTACCGGCGCATTCAGGGAAATGGGCCCAAAGATAATCCGCCTCGTCAAGCAGCGTTTCAAGTTCTCCGGGCGCCGGCGAAGCCTTCCCTGTCAGGAAGTCCCGGAGCCTGAGCAGGGCTGCGGCCTCTTTTTCAATAAACGCCGCAAGCCTGTTTTTTAGGTCCTCCCTGTCCCTTCCAAGCCCTCCGGGCCTTTTCGCCCCGGCGTTTTCCCCGGAACTCCTTTCCCGGCGCGTCTCCTGTGCCAGGACGCGGCAGGCTTCTTCGGGAGACAGGGTCTTTATTCCCAGGGAAAGCCCCGGCCCGGCTATGTCGAAGATCCTGGGACTGGCGCCAAATTCCTGCTCAAAGAGATCCCGGTACATGCGCATAGCCGGATCGCTCAGCACAGAAAGCCCTGTTTTGGACGCGGTCCTGAAAACGCCGGCCCGGTAAGCCGCAGCGGCGTTGATAAGGGAATTGAAACGGCAGCACCTTATAAGCCTGGCCCTGTGCCCCGGCGTGGATCGGGCGTGGTAGCTGTCAAGGGTGAAGGAAAAATCCAGGCCCCCTGCGATGACAGGGCCCGAACTGAGGCCCATAGCCAGCTCCGCGGCAGTAAGCCCCACGGAACCCAGGGGGCTGAGGCGCGAAGGCAGAAGCCCTTCGTTTTCCAGCCTTGTAAAGAAGCGCAGGCCGGTCCAGGGAATCGTGAAGAGGCTTATCTCACCGCCTAAAACCCTGGTTGACGCAGGAAGGCACGAGAGGTCCAGGGCGGCCGGAATCCCCCAGCCCCTGGCGCCCGAAAAATCCCCCAGGTTCCAGTGCTGGCTTTCCAGGATAACCGCAAGGTCCGGCCTTATGCCCCGTTCCTTGACGCAGGGTATACAGGTATCGGCGCAGACTATCCTGAAAGGCCGGCTTTGGGGGTCCCCCAGGGCGGGGCCGAATTTTTTTTCAAGTTCCTCCAGAACCCCGTCGAGCGACGGCCCGGCGCCGAGAACCAGGACCGGATCGGCGCCGAAATCCAGAGCCGCTATATCGCCGGCCTTTGGGAGCAGCGCGAGGTTCCTTACGGCATTCCGGGCGTAAAGCCTGCCGAGTTTGATAAGTGTCATGGCGTTGCCCCAGCTCGCCGCCAGGTCCCTGCGCAGATGATCCGCCAGGCTTTCGTAGAATTCAGGAAAGAGCCTCCAGCCCCCGGTAAGGCGCAGGACTTCAACCCTCCGGAACCTGCGCTCCCCCCAGGTCTTCCTGACATAGGCGCACAGGGCGGCTTCGGAACCCGCGCCGGTTTTTACAAGGCTTATGGGCTTTAATTCCCCGGAGAGGAGCTTTTCCCCTTCAAGGAGCCCGGCCATGTTCCTTGCCGACAGATCGAACAACTGCCCGTCGCGTTCGACGCAGAGTATTGCCGAATGTTTCCCCAGTTTTTTCAGAATACGATCCAGGCCGTAGCCGTAAAGCGGCGAAGGGCAGAAATAAAGGGTTCCGTCCCTGGCCGGGATTTCTTCTGCCAGCCGCTCGGCCTGGCTTATGGGATCGATACGGGAAAGAAGGGTTTTTCCGAGATAGCAGACTGAAAAGCCCCGGTTGGCAGGAAACTCCCGGGGCGCTTCAGAAGGATTAATTGGTATTCCAGATATATTGGAAGACATCCCAGAACTTGTCGTCCAGTTTGCCGCTGTTTATAAAGTGGGAATTGATAGTCTGTTCTGCGGAACTGGTCAGCCAGTAAGGGAAATACATCTCGATGAAGCCGGAATCTTCCGAATCCTGTACCGTTTCTTCAAGAGGGTAGAGAACCACCACGTAATCCCCTAAAACCACCGGTTCCGAAGGGGTGTTGAGAGGGGTGGAAAACCCTATGGTCCAGAAATTCTCATTAGTCGCCGCTGAACTCAATTCCGGAATCTCAGACGCCGACGGTACCGCGGGGAAAAGCGCCGCGCTGCCGTAGTTAACCGGAAGGGGGCCGAAGCTCTTCTTTTCCATTACTCTGTTGGCGGCTGCGGAATCGAAACCGCTTTCCCTCACATCGGCGGTAAATTTCCGCGCTTCAGCAAGGAGCCAGTCTTCGGCGCGGCCCCGTTCATAGCCCATCAGGTAATTACGGACTTTGGCCATTACTGCGGCGTCGGCGGTATCGGCCTGGCGCGGCTCTTCTTCGGCCCTGAAGAAGGCCCAGGTGTTTTCCGAAAGCCGGATCACGTCGCTGAAGCTTCCTCTGGCCAGATTGATGATCCCTTCCCTGACGGATTCATCGGTGATATCCGAAACCAGCTCGTAGGCCATGCGTATGCCCATATCCCCGCCGTTTTCGGCCAGAGCGTCCTGGGAATTGGCCCTTGCGGCGTCTTCAAACGTCGTGGTCCCGTCCTGGATAGAAGCCAGAATCTGCCTGGCTTCCCGCTCGCCTGAAGTAACGCTGATTCGCGAGAGGTGGGTAACCCTGAACAGCCTGGGGTTGGCCTGGATATACGCGGCGATTTCGGAATCAGGATAGGAACTGATAGGGAAAGAAACGAAGTCGAAACGCCGCTCCGGAGAGGCCATGGAACTGACAAAAGCGGCTTCCTGCGAGGGGCTTTTCAACCCCGTTATATCCGAAAGGTAAAGCTGGGCAGTGATGCTGTCCTGAACCTGCCGCCAGAGGGTCAGCTTGCTGGTATTGTCCATCTGCCGGTATTTTGCCGCAGAAAACCGGCCGTTTTCCTGAAACTGAGGGAGCATGGCTACTTCCCGGTTAACCACGTCCTCCGGGGCGGTATAACCGGCCCGCTTCATTTCGTCAAGCATTCCGGCTTGAACCACCGCCATCTCAAAAGCCTGCCGCCAAATCTGGTACAGTACGAACTGGTAGTTGCTTTCGTCCAGATTGGACTGGTATTGCTGGGCCAGGCTCCTCTGGACTTCCCAAAAGTAATTCCCCTGGACGTAAGAAATAGGGGTTTTATTGTAGTAACCGAATGTCAGGTCTATGGCCCCTTGGGTCTCAGGTACAATAGCCGGTACGAACACGAAAGCCACAATCACTATCACCAGAATCACGATGGTTCCGATGAAAATAAACGGATTAGCCTTAAACCGCCGGATAAATTCGTTTTTTAAGGATGAATCATCCTGTTTTTCCGGCAGTTTTTTCTCTTTGGATGCCATAAAACACTCCCAAGCGTTATGCGATAGAAAGACAGGATACCAGTTTTAAGGAAAACCGTCAATTAAGAAGTTCCCCTTTGCCGTTCCCCTTTCCGGGCATTTAGGCGCCGGGAACATAAGGCGGTGTGAATACTTGTGTTTTATTTCAAAATATAGAATAATATTACTACGAAATTTTTCAAAATAACGAAGAAGTAAGAGGAAGTAATTATGAAGAGGTCTTCCGTTTTGCTGGTGTTTCTGGTTGTACTCGCAGCTTGTTCCAACCCCTTACTGAAGTGGATAAACACGCCCGAAACCGCCCAGGCGGCCCACGGGGCCTCTGCCAAGGCGATAACGAGTTTTTCGTTTGGTTACGGTATCCAGAGTGAAACTGACGAAATCAGGGTCGTTTCTCCCAGGGCAGACGGGGCCATTCCCATTACCGTGGTTTTGCCCGCAGGCTCCGATCCGGCCCGGCTTCCCGCTCCTGAGATAACGTTTATAGGCAGCGCCATAATCCCCCCGCAAGGGGAGGGGAGGGACTTTACAAGCCCCCAGACATATACGGTTTACGCCGAAGACGGAAGCGTCCAGAAATATGAAGTAGAAGTGCTGGTAAAGGGCAGCCCCCCTCCGGTTATTAAATGGTTTGATCTTGAGCTTCCGTCAGGCGGCGGTATCATGGCCGAGGGAGTCGTTACCGAAGGTTCCGCCGGGCAGCCGGGCAGTATTGATATCCGCGTACCCAGCACGACGGACCTGGCGGTTCCCCTGAGCGCCAAAGTAGTCCAGACCGGAACCCTCAGCGGCGCCGGCGTAACCAAAGCCGGGGATGCAGCCCAAACAGTAACTGCTGTTTTTTCCCCCAACACGCCAGGAACCTATACGGTAAAGGCCGGGGACGGTACTACAAAGGAATACAAGGTTACGGTTAGCCGTATCCTGTCTGATGAAAAGGAAATAACCAGCTTTTCCGTCCCTGTCCCTGGGGGCGGCAGTATTATAGGCGCCGAAGCCCAGCCGGACGGGAAATACCCCATTGTGGTAACGGTTCCCGCCGGAACGGATATAACGGCCTTGGCTCCGGCAATCACCCATACGGGGGTCTCCATCACGGGGCCGGGGGTTCCAAGCCCCGGCGGTCCCGGCACGGTTAGCGCGGACCCCGTCGACTTTACCGATAAGACGTTAAAGCCGTTTACGTACACCGTAACGGCGGAAGACGGCAGTACCCGGGACTATGTGGTTACCGTGAGTTTTGCCTCCGATTCCGATCCTGCCGACTATACCGTCAAGGCCATAACCAGCTTCTACTTTGAAAGCCCCCTGGCTATAGGCGAGATTGACGAGGCGCACAAAACCATCACCGTAACGGTTCCCAGCGGTACGGACCGCGGCGCCCTAAAACCAACGGTTTTCTTTACCGGAAAATCCCTCAGCCCGGCTTCAGGCACAACGAATAATTTTAATTCCCCTGCGGCCTATACGGTTACCGCCAAGGACAATACAAGCAAATCCTATGAGGTACGGGTCGTTGTCAAACCCGGCAATACCAAGGAGATAACGGAGTTCTCCTTCTCCGGCG
>JAITEW010000313.1 GCA_031281855.1 Treponema sp. | reverse complement strand
CCCGCCCGGCCCTGGGCAATGGCGGAAAAGGCTATGGCCAGCCCGGAGGCGATACCGATACCCAGGAAGAGAGAGCCCCGCTGGGGATCATCCACCACCGCCAGGGCCGCGGGTTTCATGAACAGCAGGCCCAGAATGAAGCCGTAGAAGGTCTGGGTCAAAGGCGCGCCGCCAAAAGCAAGAAGGGTCATAGGCGCGGGCCTGTTAGCTATATAGCACTTTTTCCACGCCCCGATAACCGCCTGACCGGCGATGCCGATACCGATTCCTGAACCAATCGCAGAAATCCCCATCACAAGACCTGCACCAAGTAATCCTAAATTCATGTCAGTTACTCCTTCCGTAGCTGTAATCAAGTCCGCCGCTGCGAACCGCTTTTATCCTTTTCCGAAAAAGGCTTATACGCCGTACCTGCCCAGGAAAGCCCCACATGGCCCGAGAATTCAAGGGTATTCAACCGTACCCCGTGAACCAGCACCGAGAGCACGTTGAGGACAATATTGAGACCATGACCGAACACCAGGAGGACGACGCCGAAAATGAAAAAAATGAAATGTCCCAGCATGGGCCCGGCCATGGTGTCAACAGTCGAGGAAATAGCGCCTCCCGCGAGACCCACCGCCCAGAGCCTGATATAGGACATAATATCGGAAAACACGTTAGCAATGCCCAGGATCATGGAAATGATGTTTTTAAGGCTTTCCACAACGGACTTACCTATGCTCCCGTCGTAATTGACAAACACAAAGTTCAGGACGAAACCGCCTGCCAGCGCGTATACGCAGGGCATAAGAAGGGGGATTCGGCGGTATTCGTTGCTGGCAATAAGGGAAAGCACCACGCCGTACATGCCTGCCAGCATGGCGATGGAACCGAACTCCCCGAGGATTTTGAGGGTCCTGAGCCGGGTAATGGCGATAATGTGCCCGATGCAAAGCTGGATTAAAGCCAGGCTGAAACAGAGGATCATGAGGTTCTGCCGTACTATCCCCTCGTCTGCCGCGGATTTGGCGGAACTTACGCTGGAGATAAGCGGCAGGGATATGCTCTGCAGGACAGCCGGCAGTTTCGAGGCTTCCACGCCGAACCAGGTACAGGTCAGGACGCCCCAGATGAAGTTCGACCCCGCAAGAAGAAGGAGGAGCTTCAAAACCGGGGGCACGCCTTTCCTGGCGGTTTTGAAAATGCCCACAACAGCGGCGATAAGAAGCAGGGCGCCGTAGCCCGCGTCGCCGAAGATCATCCCAAAGAAAATAACAAAGAAGAAAAGGAACCAGCCTGAAATATCCGGTTCGTTATAGCCAGGAACCACTTCCAGAAAATCCGTCAGAGGACTGATAAGGCTGGCCAGTTTGCCGTTCCTGAGCTTGGTGGGAACCATGTCGTCAGGCCCAGGATCGTCGGCCGCCAGGGCCCAGCCGTTTTCCGCAGCAGCCCGCTTGAGGAGGCCCAGGTCTTCATGAGGAACAAAGCCGGTGATCCAGGCTACTGTGGATTCCTGGGGAGCGTCTTCCAGGACACCCATACCTGCCCGGGCGGTTTCAAATTCAATCTGCTCCAGGAGGGTTTTCTCCTCCTGTTCAATAACGGATCTCCTGTTCGCAAGGGAAGCAAGCTGTTTTTCTATATCCGCCAGTTCGCCGCGGATCTCAGCCAAAGAAGCGCTGATTTCCTTAAGGGATTGTTCAGGCAAGGTGAAAGGCGCTTCTCCGGGAATTTCCTTATCCAAAACCAGGAGCCGGACCGAATTCTTGCCGGATTCCAGGATCACGTACCGGGTGTCTTTGGGTATAGCCTCAAAAGCCGCCCGGGAAAGTTTATAAAGGAAAAGAGTGATCCCCTTCTCCGCAAGAAAAGCGAAATCAGAGGGGTTGAAACTGCCCCATTCTTCAATGCGGCTCCGTTCCTTTGACAGCGCCGCCGCTTTGTCCTGGAAATTTTTCCGCTCCTCAGCGTATTCCAGCACCGTGGACACCAGGTCGGGCCGGTCCGGGCGGTTAACGGCCTCAGTGGAAAAAGGCGCCCCTTCGGCATTGATAAAATCGCTCGCCCGCCGCCGGGGCAGGGGATCATCAGCCCGCCTGTGAGGGGAAGAAGCGGCTGGTTCGGGCCTGTTTTTTTTCTTTTCAGCCTCATAGGGCCTGAGTATGCCGACGGCGCTTTCAGCCTTGGCCTTCCGGTCAAGGAGTTTGCTCAACGCCTCTGAGGAGACGGTCTTCTTTTCAAGATGGACCACCCCGGCTTCCCGGAGTTTCTTAAGCGACGCCACCCGGCTTTTTTCCATGACTACCAGGGAGACTTTTTTCATAGGAACGATCATGAGGCTCCCCCTTGCGAAGCCGCCGGCTTCTGGGCGGCAAGGCCGCGTTTGGCGATCTTGCCCCGGACCACCGCCGAGGTCTGCTGATCCCCCAGGTAAACCTGGATCTTCTTGATGTTCCCTTTGGTCTCAGGGATCTTGATTTTCTCGAAAAGGTTCACCCGCTGGGTAGTTATCCGCAGTTCGTGATCCAGCCTGCGGCGCTGCTCCTCAACCACCTGGGCTTCCAGGTCCAGGAGGAACACATGTTTCATCTTTTCCACCGCCAGGTCCAGCCACAACGGAGTTGCGGCCAGATCGTAAGGGGCTGTCTCAAATTCGGCGCCTTCGAAGATAGGTATGGCAACGCCGGCAATATTCCCCTGGGTTGTCTTGATCCTGCTGATCTTGAGAACCTCAGGGGTAAAAATCCCTTTTTCCCCAAAAACGGCTATCCAGGACTTAAAAAGTTCGTCAAAGCGTTCTTTTTCTTCATGGAGTTCCCTGATGCGTATTTCGGTAGTGCGGATCTCAGCCTGGAGCTGCTGCTTCTTGAGCATCAACGTAGGCAGGTAACGCTGGTACATCTTGAGGGAATCTTTCTGTTTTTTCAGCTCGTTTTTAGTAAGCTTTATCTTAGCCATAATTCCTCTGCCGCCTTACAGGAGGCGAAAGCGCTCACGCTTTTTCACCTGGCCAGAACTTGGAAATGAGTTCTGTCCGCAAACCCGTTTCTTCGGGGTTGAAACAAGCCGAAAGGATTTCCCAGCCCAGGTCCAGGGCCCGTTCCAGGGGGATGTTAACCGAAAGGTCCATCATCTGCTTCTCGAACATTTCCCCGTATTTAAGGAGCTTGTCATCCCATGGGGTCATGATAAAGCCCATGGCCTTTTTTTCCAGCGTGTCCTTGTACGCCGAATAGAGCTTGATCATGCCGTCCATAAGGGCCCGGTGGTCCGCCCTGGTCTTGCCGTTCACCTGCTGCTTGAGACGGGACAGGGAGCCGAAGGGTTCGATGCGGCCG